>NZ_AJZD02000244.1 GCF_000272105.2 Vibrio splendidus 12E03 | reverse complement strand
AACAGCCGATCGCAATCACCGAAATACGCAAGAACGTCTATGCAAACCAAAAATATTGAAGAATTTGGGGCCAAGAATTTGTGATGGTGGGGCTCTGGTCGCATCACAAGCATAAACTCCCGTAACCCCCACCCTCATGCACTCTAGGTGACACTTTCAGTTCACCTAGAGTGCACGGATTTAAAGGGCTAACGAGAGATTTTATTGACAAAGTAACGTTGACACTTTTTTGGAAGAAATCTCAATCCAGATTCTAGTGCTAGTTCTTAAAAATCAACGGCGTTTTGAAGGAGAAAAAACGAGTAACTCTACGATTTTCAATACAACTCGTATAATAAAACTCGTAAAAGTGAGGTTGCCGAAGCAGAATTGCAACGGATATCCGAATTCGTGAATAAAAAGGAATAATATTGAGATGGTTGCAGCTATGAAAAAGAAGCGGCCTGATTAGCCAACTTTCCTTAGGCTCTTCTTTCTAGAATACTCGTAATGTCTTTTTTGAGTTCGTCTGAGAGACGTTCGAATTGTTCTGGTGCAACCAAGCCTTCCGCACACATTTGCATGAGCTGGATAAATGCTCGGCTTCGAGAATGGCCATCAAAGATAGACTTCATTTGCTTTTGAGATTCTTTAGAGTGCTGACACATAAAGTTGAACCTTTCCCCTACAGGTTCTGACTCATCAGTAATCGTTTTGATGGCTTCATCTAGCTGTCGAGTACAAAACAGTTGCGCTGCTTCACTCTTTATCTCGCAAAAGATTTTCCAATCAGACTCTTTGATATTCATACCGACCTCCATAAAGTGTCACTTTTTAGGGTAGAACATGGCACCGCGTTACGAGGTGATTTCTGCTATGAACGAAGCGGAAAGCGAAAGCAAAAAGAACTAGCCTGTAAGATTTGCTACAAAGTAAGTGGCCCTTTCATCTGAAAACAGTCTTCATATATATGAAATGACTTATATACATCTTTGGTTAAGTGTGTTTGACCAGTCAGGATAGAACCAAACACCGCAACTAACCCGTTAACACCATTTGATGCTTTCAAAACCTGTTCTAGCATAGCAACAGGGTATCCTTTGCTATGTCTATCTACAGCATGTAGGCCTCCATGAACATATGAACTTAGCGGCTTCCAAGAGTACTCTTTGAACTCCAGAATAGGACCTACTGCATTTTTCGGAGCCTTCTTTTCCAGTTGGCTTATCATTTCGCTCAACATCGGTAAGTTATTGGCTCTTTTCTGATTTTCTTCGTTTAACTCTGCCGTTAATTTACTTACCGCTATATCGCTCGCAGCATACAATACCCACATACCTTTCACTAAACTCTCGAACTGAAGCCTCAAAAGTCCAAGTGCAGAAGTAAAGTTTCTTGTCGCGAGCAAAATCTTTAAACTTTCAGCATGCTCCAAAGATACGCTACACATTATTTTGCTAACCCGAACCCTATCTGAATCATCAAACAAAGGTTGTCTCAGTATGTAGTCAACATAATTCTCATATTCTGCTGACCTTGCAAGTAAGTTATCGATGATCTACTCCTTGTTTTTCGTTTACTTCCATTGAGGTGTGAGCAACGCTAGCACCAAATTTAAACCATTACTCCGTAAGTACAACCCTCAACCTAGAGAGAATACCAAGTATTAGCTTACCCTAAAGAGCTGTTATGTATCGGACTCGATTTGTTCCAACATTGAAAGTAAAAAGAATGCGATGACGAAACAACTGTAATACCACAATGGTGCCAAAGACAGGTACGTATTAATTTTATCCGTAGCAAAAACACCAGCAAACCCAAATGTTAACAGGAGCAACACGATTAGATGAATAATTGATTGGTGAATGTATATATAGGCGTAGATTACAGCCATATAGAGCGCAGAACTAAAAAATGCTGCCCAAACGGTTTTGCCAACGAAAATCACCACGAATTGGACATAGTACCAGAAGCCAGAGCTGTCAGGTTCAATGGAGAAACTAAAACTACCCAGCGATAAAATGAATTCGGTTTGATATATATAACAGGCACACAATAACGGAAGAACTAAAACTGTGCTGAGATCTTTAAGATTTTTTATATCTGATATTTTTGGAACTGCATCCATTAAAACCGTCCTTTTTCATGATATACATAACGCTGTATTAAAGTATGGGCAACTCAATACCAAGCCACCGCATGCCACCTTAAACACTAAACGCAACGTATAATAAAATGCCACGCCTTGCGAATCAATTTCAAACAGATTGTTATGTGTATTGGTTGATATAAATCATATCTATTTTATTGCCTAGATGAGTAGAATGCCGCTCCTTTTATTCACAGAACAAGTAGAAGACTCAAGGCAGCTCTATTCAACATGAAAAGAAACATAATCATAATTGCTTTTATCGCATCATTAACTGGTTGTATGGCAACACAACAAGCAACCAAATCAGCAAGAACACCGACTAACAGCGTTAGTTCACAGTCAACTACAGCGTGTGTGTATGAAAATATGCCAGGATCTGAGTTTTCGTACACTGGCGAGTCCAAGTACTTCTCCCTTTACTTTGAAGACGATCAAGGTTATCTCGGTAGAAGTAATGTTGGAGAAACGCTAAAAGGTAGAAAGTTTAAATTCTCTGGAAATTTAAAACCTGACCATAAAACGTTTAATAAGTATCCCAAAGTACTAAACATCCAAGGTAAGGACTATTCATTTGATAGTAATGTTTCAACTGCTGTTATGTTTGAAGGTTGTACTGCCGCCCTATGGTTCAAAGGACATGTTAACTACAACGCACTGATAGAAAAAAAAGGCTTTGAAAAAACTAATGCCTCGCCCTTTAATGCCAATGACTTAGCATACGCGTATGGTACAGAAAATGTGAAGGAAGCCAGCTACGAACCAATAGTCACAACAGATGAATTTGCAGATTCATCTACGATTAAAACTGAATATCAAGATCGAATCCTCTTACGCACATGGTCTAATGGCAAACTGACTAGGAAGCCCAAAGTCTTCCAAGTATACGCAGATCTACTATTTCTCAATGATTGGGGGCACATCCGCACCGCTCGCACTAAAGATGGAAAAGTGCATGAGTTAACCAAAATTGATACCGATGTGGACTGTAATGGAAGCTTTGGCTGCTCTTTGACTGAAACTGTCGGCGTAACATTACCTCTTTCAATGCTAGAGAAAAACCCCAATGGATTTGAAATTAAGTTTTATGGGACTAGAGAGCAAGTAATCTTCATCAGTAGCTACCACGTCAAAACACTCCTCGTAGGAATTAGTCAAATTAAGTAAACCCCAGCTTTTACTATATTGAGCAGACCGAAATTAAAGTCTGCTCAGACACATAACGGCCACATTAAGGTGTGAACAACGCTAACACCTTACCTAAACCACTGTGCCATAAACACTAAACCTGCTTGAACTCAGGGTGCCAAGCGTTGAGAATCACTCTCAAATTTATTGTTCGCTTGTTTGTTTTTTTGCTCCCATTTGTAGCGAGTATACTGCTCTATAAATACTAGTGTTGAAATTACGAACCATACGCATAATAAATCTAATGGATTGACCAAGGATACTTCTTGTGTGCTTACCCAATAGACGCAGCCTCGTAAGTTGCTTAACACTTCCCATCCACAATATAAATAGAGTTCTATCAAAGGGGCTACGATTAAAAGTGAAAGTAGACCAAATACCGATGCAAATGTAGCGCATCGCCAAGGTGTGTCAGAATGACTCCATGAGTAAGTACAGATAAACGATAATAGAGCTAACCCTATAGATATTGAAAGCACACTATACGGCCCTGAGCCCATAAAAACAGAAATCGAACCTGCAGTAGCAGCACCAGCCAAAGCCGGCACATCGGTCTTTTTACCCGACACTATATTTCCTCATTACTATTAACTAGAAGTGAAAGCTAGACATAATGACCCCCACGAGGTGCTAGCCTCCAATTTCGTGGGTTAGCGTAAAGCCAGAGCCATAATTAGTGTGTTCAAACAACTAAATTTGGAGGCTAGCATGAATAACGATAGCATAATTTTCATTGGCTTAGATACGCATAAGTCATTTATCCAAGTCGCCGTCTTGCAAGAGCAACGCGGGGCTACACCTGAACATTTGGGACGGATAAAGTCTAACAAGTCCGCCCTCATTAAACTCACACAACAACTGCAATCTAAATATCCAAAAGCCACCCTCCATTTTGTCTACGAGGCTGGGCCATGTGGATACTGGACATACCGATTGCTCACCAGCCTTGGCCACTGCTGCTGTGTCATCGCTCCTTCCCTTATTCCAAAGAAATCAGGGGATAGAGTCAAAACAGATAAGAGGGATGCTGCAAAACTTGCCAAGCTTTTTAAGGCTGAAGAGCTTACGCCTATTTATGTGCCTGAATCTGAAGACGAGGCGATAAGTGATTTATCAAGGGCTCGAGAAACCGCGATGAAAGATCTTAAAGATGCAAAATTCCAACTCAAAGGCTTTCTTCTACGTAATAATGTACAAGCGACGGTGAATGATAACTGGTCTAAAAAGCATCTACGGTGGCTAACCGACCTCATTCTTCCCCATCACAGCCAACAGATTGTATTGCAAGAAATGATCATCACCATCAGTGAGCGGATGCAAAGATTACAACGGTTAGATAACGAGTTATTACACCAAGTCAAAAACTGGCGTTACTACCCTGTTGTCAAAGCCATTCAAGCTATGCGGGGGGTGCGACTCCTTGTTGCTCTCGGCACCATTGCCGAGCTCGGCGACCTACGTCGCTTCGACCATCCCAGAAAACTTATGGCTTATGTTGGCCTCGTACCGACTGAAAGCTCCAGTGGCGGTAAAACGAAGCGAGGGAGCCTCACCAAATGCGGAAACAGTCGAGCACGACGGTTGCTTATTGAGGGCGCACATACTTATAAGCACAAAGCTAATATCTCCGTCGAACTGCAACTGCGACAAGAAGGACTGCCCAAAGAAATTGTCGATATTGCTTGGCATGCTCAGCAACGATTATGTCGCCGCTATCAACGATTACTACAAAAAGGCAAACATCGAAACGTTGTCGTCGCCGCTATCGCAAGAGAAATGATCGCGTATATCTGGGCTATCGCAAGAGAGGTGGTCGTTAGCGCAGTCGAACCAAAAACACGGATTGCAAGGCTGCCTGTATGAGAAAAGAATTAGTGTTAACGCATTGGATAGAGCATCGGGTGTGGCACAAACACCGACGGCGTTAGGATGGCAATAAAGCTCGCGCTTTATTGAACCACGAGCATAGACTGAAGACAGGTGCCACGACGAAATAAGTAAGGTAGGCGCTGCTCATCTCGCGATGAGTAATCCACGTATATCAGCATGAGAACCGACGAAATTACTTGCTTCATCTATGCGTTAACACTATCTCAAAATAAACAAAAGGCTCTGAAATGTGGGAGCAGAAACTTCTACGTTTTAATTGACAGTGGGGGTCATATCAACGCCCTGTTAAGGGGTGAGCAACGCAATACCGAAGCCGCCGCATGCCACCTTAAACACTAAAACCAACGCATAGTGAAAATGCCACGCGTTGCGAATCCCTCTTGAACAGTTTGTTAGTACGTGCGCTACTTCTATTTGTGCGCTCCAAGATATTGAAAAGTAGCATGATATGAAAGGCTTTGAGCACTGAAGTGAGACGGGCAGCTATAAAAGTTAAACTCGATTGAAAAACGAAAGTTGGCTAGAAGAAAAACGCACTGAACTGCCCTACTTTCACTGGCTTCAAATTAGAAAAGGATTCGGTCTTAGTACTCCGACGACAGCATCAATTACAACCAAGGTTCTCTCAAAAGCCACCACGAAAATGAAGAAGCACCAAAGAAGTAGGTTAAGAGTTAGAAACCGTAAACGGTGAAATCAAAGCGAACACTCCGCATATAGTGCCACCGGATAGAACGTGAAAGGCACTAACTGAAAGGTGTAAATTCGAGCGCCAAAAAAGATAAACACCAGAACTTGTGACCTTTGATGTCAAACCCGTACTAACGCCGCGTTAAGTAGTGAGCAACGCTACCACTGAGCCCAACCATACCACCATAAACACAAAACCCAACGATGGAATGAAAAATGCCATGCGTTGGGAATCTGTCTTAAACGCTTTGTTAAGCTTCAATTAGGCATCTAGTAGTTCAGGTGCCTGCCCTATTAATGCAGCTATCTCATTTATAGCTTGGTGCTGCCTTTTCATTTCTGCCCATACGGTGGGATGCTGCTTCGTTTTGAATTTACTCAAGCTGTTTTCAAGTTCTGCTTGTGTTTTATTTGATGACTTATCTAAAACAAATGCTTTCATGGCATTGAGGTAGGCCTCATAAGCTTCAGCCCTTGCTTTCACCAAATAATCTCTAGTGTTCAACCTAAGCTTCTCAATCGTATACTCTGCCTTTTTCTTTTGGACAGCTCCAATTCCAGGAAAAGGTACAAAGTACATTGTAGCTAGATCTAGAACCATATATTCGAGAGGGTTTTCATTCCTTGGGTTAATAAAAGCATCATTTCCCGCTTGTGGACGAACAACAGGGTCGTTCTTCTTTCGTGCTAATTCCAAAATTTGATTATTTTGATCAATCACGGCAAAAAAATTGTTTTTAGGGCCATTACATGGGCCGCATGCGTATAAGTAATTTCCCCAGACAAAGGTATCCTCTGGGTATAGATCCTTAGGCTTAACATGTTCGACTTCATCTGCTGCTGAGTCTTCACAATAGTTGCACCTTTTGCTCCCTACACACATTAAAGTCAGTGTAGATTTTACCGTTTCAAAATTAGTCCCACCTTTGTTAGACCATAATGATTTACCTTTAATAACCTGTTGGGCATAGTCTGGTAAGGCATTAATTTCAGCTTGTTTGTTAGCTAAATATGTTAATGCTGCTTGAGCTAACGGTGTTTGCGGAATTTCAATCATTAACCTTTTCCTACACGCCAGTACCAAAAATACCCTGAATCCGCTGTTTTTCAGCAAATTCCTCCTCTGTTAACTCACCTCCAAACTGAACTTTTATATTAAGTTCAGCTAAATGCTTTAAGAGTCCCTGTGCTTCTTCGGAGCGCTCAATGCCTATACCAAACACATCAGAGCTCAGTGCTTCCAAGATGTTTCCGTATAAAAGACGATCAAGCTCCACCCCCCTAACTCGATAGCCTTTTTTATTCTCAATAAAATTAGGCAGTTTCCATATCGAACCTGAGCCAGCACTTTGGCAAACTAAAGGACTATGTGTTGAAACGATAAACTGAATCTTAGGAAAATGTTCTGTAAACCATTTACCGATCTTTCGCTGCCATATTGGATGCAGGTGGACATCAATTTCATCAATGAAGACTACGCCAGGATATACGATAGAGTTACCTTCAGAACAGAAAATATTTTCTGTTTCATAACAATCAACCATTTGGCGAATAAGCTCTAAAGTCATACTTAGTACCGAGCGATATCCATCACTAAGTGATTCAATGTTCACTTGTGCCTTATTGCTATCGATAAATTCAATGCCATCAGAAGAAACACCTTCGAATTTAACTCCATTAGGTAAAAAGTCGTCTTGGTTAACAAAATCTTTAATTTTCTTCAGAAGATTAGCTTCAATTGAGTTTGGCTTTTCTAACTCTTTGAATCGGAGTTCTTTTAACCATTCCAGAGTTTCTGTTAATGCAACATCTTCACCAAACACCGATAAGTGTCTAGCTAATAATGGAGATGAATAGAATAATTTTTGATAATCGCTATTCCCCCCTGAAAACCGTCTAAACGGTCCATATGAAACTGAAAACCAGCCTTTTTTACCACTCCAAACATGCCTATTTGGTGAGTTTCTTGAGTGTGTAGTAAAACTTCCTTCATCTGTTATTTTCAGAGTATAAGAGAGGTTATCGACCTGTTGTTTTCCTTTTTGCGCCCAGTTATCAAGAGCTCTATCTTGGATCAACTCCATACGAATTAGCGCACTCTCAGCCCCTTTCTTGACCCATTCTAGAAAAGCATGTCGAGATTTATTCGCCTCTTGAGGTCCCATTAAACCAACTGCTGCCGCTCTAATGAACGTTGATTTTCCAGCCCCATTATTTCCTAAAATGACGTGCCACCCAGCAGGGTCCTCCTTCTCATCAAGTTCATAGGCAAAACGTTTAAAGGTTTTAATATTTTCTAAATCTATCTTTTTTATATACATTTTTGACACGCCATTATCAAAGTTAAGATGATTATACGTAAGATATTCAAACTATTCATCTTTCTTGAAGAAGCGCTGTGTGAATGAAGCTTAACGCCCAATTAAGGTGTGAGGCACGCAATACAATGCTCCCGCATACCACCTTAATCACTAAAACCAACGCATAGTAAACATGCCACGCGTGCCGAATCACTCTTAAATTGTTTGTTAGTTGCCCATCTCAAAGCTTAGTGCTAACATTTGTACACACACCAGCAAAGGAATAAATCATGGACACTAGAATTCAATTTCGTGTTGATGAAGAAACAAAACGCCTAGCTCAACAAATGGCTGAAAGCCAAGGTCGAACTCTAAGTGATGCTTGCCGTGAGCTTACTGAGCAACTCGCTGAACAACAAAGAAAAACATTATCTCACGATGCATGGCTAACTGAACAAGTAAACCTAGCATTTGAGAAGTTTGACTCAGGAAAATCCGTTTTCGTTGAGCATCAAACTGCTAAGTCTCGAATGGAAGAGCGCAAAGCCAGAATCCGTAATCGAGGTAAGCAATGATTTTATGGGAAGAGGAGTCACTTAGTGATCGTGAAAAGATCTTCGAGTTTCTCTATGACTTTAACCCTGATGCGGCAGAAAAAACTGACAACCTCATTGAAGCAAAAGTAGAAAACTTGCTTGAACAACCTTTAATGGGTGTACAACGCGATGGCATCCGCGGACGATTGCTCATCATTCCTGATATTTCGATGATTGTGTCTTACTGGGTCGAAGGCGATATCATCCGAGTTATGCGTGTACTCCACCAGAAACAAAAATTCCCTACGGATTGATTACTCGCTCCGGGGAACTAACGCCGCGTTAAGTAGTGAGCAACACAACCACGAAACCTAACCATGCCACCGTAAACACTATACTTGATTCAAACTAAAAATGCCGAGCGTTGCGAATCTGTCTTAAACGCTTTGTTATACATTATTTCGACCGCATATCTAAATGGTATCTAAAGAAGTCTAGTGGTTTTATCAGTACAAATGACCAAGCTAAAAGAGCAACTGCGGTGACTTGCGTATATGGAGGAGTTATCCCAGAGAAGTAAGCTGGAAATAGACCTATTAACCCTAAAGGCATAAGAAAAGTACCTAAATATGGCTTTATTTGAGCATTATAGCCCAACAATCGCTCCGCAATAACAATAAAAAATACAACCACAACACCTATGATAATACCTAGAAAAAATGCTGCTATGTAGCCCCAAACCAACCCTAGATTTTGGACGAAATATTCTCCAAATTCTGCAATTAACGAGCAAATAATGGCAGGTATAAAAATCTTCGTAGATAAGTCATCTACTGCTTTCGCATATGTACTACCAAAGGTTTCCACGAATCAAAAATCTCCATAATGTATAACGCCCAATTAAGGGGTGAGCAACGCTACCACCCAAACCTAAAGCATTGTGCCATAAACACTTAATTTGAAGTAGAATCAAAAATGCCAAGCGTTGGGAATCCCTCTTAAATTGCTTGTTATATGCGTACTAGAAACTACATTGAAACTGCTTCGATTTTGTTTCCATCTAAGTCACGTACGAATGCTGCATAGTAACTTTCACCATACTCTGGTCTTAAGCCTGGTTTACCTGCACATGAGCCACCTAATTCAATGGCTGTCGCATAGAACTGGTCAACAGCTTCTTTTGAAGGCGCATTGAAAGCAATATGAGCACCATTACTTGATGCTGCTTTTCCTTCGCAAGGGCTTCCGGCCCAAAATTCAAAGTTTTCACCATAAGCCGCTGCGATCTTCTCTATATAGTGAGCACGCTTAATAGACAACGTAGAAAGAACTGAGTCATAAAAACCGACTGCTTTTACCACATCAGAAGCACCAACTGAGACGTGATTTAGAATCATTTTTAAGTCCTTGTATTATTTGAAACTTGAAAGCATATAACGCCGCATTAAGGTGTGAGCAGCGCTTGGCTATACTTGAGCGAAGCGAAACTGCCAAGCGTTGCGAATCACTCTTAAATGCTTTGTTAAAGGTCAGTTTTCGCCTCTTCCAGAGCCTGTTTTTGAATATTTTCTAGAACTTCCTCAGTTAACCCATACTTTGCTGCGACACTCATTGTGATCGGGTTTAGGATGTCCTCAACTTGATTGAACAACTCTATTGATTTTTCCAATCCAGTAATCATCTTATTACGCCCAGACTCGTTCATAAAATCCATAGCCTTAGCTTGGAAATAGCTATGAGCTAAGAAGTTGCGTTCCTTGAGAGCCTTAGCCAACAACGATTCTGTAGTCGATTGAAGTACATTTAAAGATTTTAGGTGTCCTATTAGCCTACCCATCGTCTTATCACTAACTTCCTGATCAAAGCTATCAAACTTAGCCTCCCACTCCTCTTGGGTGTGTTTAGACTTTGCCTCTCTTTCGTATAAATCACAAAAGATGAGCAACTGAATAATTGATTGTTCCACACATTGCGCACGATACATCGCTAAACCGTAATATGCGTAAACTTCTTTACAATGTTCTGATTTGTCCATACTGACCTTTAACGCCGCGTTAAGTGGTGAACAACGCCAACCACCAAACCTAAACTATTGTACCTTAAATACTAAAACTGATTTAAACCAAAACCGCCAAGCGTTGTGAATCCGTCTTAAACGCCTTGTTATACGTTTAGTCAACCTTACTGCCCGCTTTACCCTGGTAACCATTTAAAAACCAAGTATCGTAGCTACATTCCTGTGATGGTGAAGCTTTACCATTTGGTTCACCTAACATCTGCCTAACAAACTTACTACCTTCTGTGCTTTTAGTTGCTCGAATAATATTAAGGCTGTGATGAATAAATGTAGAGTCACCTTGTCCTTTATAATACCGAACACACATATCCCTATTTTTACTTAAATAACCACTATCTTGCAGTAATTTAGATAGCTCAAACGATTGACATTTCGAAAAAGCGATTTCTTTCATATCTCATAGACTCCAATAACGTATAACGCCCAATTAAGGGGTGAACAACGCCACCACCCACACCTAACGCATTGTGCCATAAACACTAAATTTGAAGTAGAAGCAAAAATGCCAAGCGTTGTGAATCCCTCTTAAATTGCTTGTTATATGCGTACTCGAAGCTACATTGAAACTGCTTCGATTTTGTTTCCGTCTAAGTCACGAACGAATGCTGCATAGTAAGTTTCACCATACTCTGGTCTTAAGCCTGGCTTACCTGCACATGAACCACCTAATTCAATGGCTGTCGCATAGAAC
>NZ_AJZD02000243.1 GCF_000272105.2 Vibrio splendidus 12E03 | reverse complement strand
GCGTAACCGGTCTTTGAATCGAAATTATCGGTGGTACTTCCGCTATCCGTCTTGGAGAGGCATGAAGAGAAGCTAGGTAAGGCCGGTTTAAAACGTTTGATGCGTTTTTTAAATGCCTTTTTTGAGTCACTACACCCTTGCCCAAATCCCGTCGGCAAGCACATCCAAATACCGCACTCAGCATCACTCGCTGCGTTGACTTGTGAGCTGTAACCGGTGGAAGTGAAAGCCAAAAGGAGGGG
>NZ_AJZD02000242.1 GCF_000272105.2 Vibrio splendidus 12E03 | reverse complement strand
GACTTTCCATTCACCTTCGCCATAAACCTTAAGGCCAGTTGCATCAATGGCTAGGTGTTGTATCGCTCCTCTCGTTTTAGTCTTAAATGAGACCTCAACTTGCTTGGCTCTACGGCTGATGCAGGTGTAATGCGGACAACTTAACGGCACATGGGCTAACCTAAATATCGAGTCGATAAATCCTTGCAGCGCTCTCAGTGGCATAGAAAAAACTCGTTTC
>NZ_AJZD02000241.1 GCF_000272105.2 Vibrio splendidus 12E03 | reverse complement strand
ACCCCTATCGCGATTTGGTGCGCGGTCGCCGTTAATAAGTTGGTGCAGTGAATGTGGCGGTATTGACGGTAAATCGGCCAATTATCGACACGGGAGCGAAAATGCCCTGTCCAGCGGCCAAGAGATAGCCCAAGCGCGGCGGTCAGTAGCGCAAAGAACGTGAAGATAAACAGGCCATAGTCCAACCAGAACAAACCAAAAGCATCAGCCGCTAGGCTCAATGCATCCCACCTTGTACGGGGAAGTTGCGCCTCTAAGGCTGGAAATAGCAGGGCACTGGCCATCGCACTCAAAGCCAAGACCGCCATCATCCCAAGCGTCGGCTTAATCAATACCACGGCAAGAGAGCCGGTACTCGATTTAGCCATGTGCAGCGCGGCAAGCGCGTCACTGACGCCTTGAGTAAAACGACCCGCACGATCGCCAGAGAGCAGCGCCAAATAGGCCGTATTGGTCAAATAAGGCTCCAATCCCTGACAAAATGATCGACCTTGTTTGAGAGTCTGGGCGCAGACTTGCCCAACCGCCTTCTCCTTTTTACTGCCAAATTTCACCAATTGATGCGCGATGGCTTTTTGCGGCATCCCCGCCTTCGCTAGTCGTTCAATGGTGCCCATTAAGCGCACTTGCTCTTGAGGGTTAAGTCGAACGCTCATCCTTCACCTCCTCCCATAAGCCTTGGTACACGGCGTTCGTGTCTTTAGGAAACAGACCATCAACGCGCCCAGCCGCACTGAAAATATCCACTTCCCCTCTTAATATCTTCAAGTTGGCATGGTCAACCACGCTCTTGAATCCTTTGACTTTCAGCGCCTTTAACCACGCCAGATAATCTCGCGATAATATGAGGGCGCGATCGTCATCATCGAGCACCACCATTTCAATTAACGTGGTGCGACCTTTTTCCCCTTCAACGCACTGCGAGCACCCTTCGGGGTTGCGAAAGCGCAGCGATTTTGGATTGAATGAAGCCATCGATGCTTGCCATACAGCAAAGTGCGTTTTTTGTTGCTCTGACCACGTTTCCTTTGCCTGCTCTAGCGATAAGGCGCAATGAGGACACACGGTTCGAACCAGCGTTTGATATATCCACAATTTCATTAAATCCGGCGCCGCCAGCAGAGCACTGGGAACGTGCATTTGCTCGTTAAGGGTGTGAGCAATGCCGACCGCACTGGAGGTGTGCAGCGTGGAAAACATGATTTGTCCCGTCTCCCCTTTTCGGCATACGTCCATGGCCCCAAGCTCGTCTCGCACCTCCCCGTGCGATTCAATATCGACGTCGTGCCGAAGCAGCGCTTTGGTGTACGCATTAAAGTGATTGTCTTGACCTTGTTTCGCGGTCACCGAGGTTTGAATTACCCCCAAATCAAACTCAACCGGATCTTCCACCGTGTTAATGGAGCGGCCTTGCCTTTTCATTTCACTGAGCGCCGCCGCAATCGTGGTCGTTTTCCCCGAACTCGTTTGACCCGCAATCAAACAAATGCCGCTGGCACTGCTCATGAAGTCGCGCATCACATTGACGTGTCCGGCCTCCCAGCCAATGTTGTCTAACGTCGGGATTGAGGTTTCCTTATTGCTCCACCGAAGCGTACATTGACCGCCTTTGTCTTTCGCAGGAATGTACGCGAGTCGCCACTGGGTCTCCCTTTTCCCCTTTGGGGTATCAAGCAGTAGTGACATTCGTCCATTGTTGATGGTGCCCACATGAAAATCGTCATCTTTGTCTTCACACAGCTCATTAAAGAGGTAACCAATCAGCAGTTCACCGTACTCATACTCGCCAATCGGTTTCATGAGTTCGATCATACGGCCATCCACGCGCACTTCGAGGCGAGTTTGATGTTTGAACAACTCAATATGAATATCCGAGCTGCCTTTCAAGACCGCTTGTTCAAGCACGCGCTTTGCCCGAGTGGCGGTTTCTGATTGCTGCAA
>NZ_AJZD02000240.1 GCF_000272105.2 Vibrio splendidus 12E03 | reverse complement strand
AGAAAGTCAAAAGCGTCAATCACAGTGGTACTGGCATGAGCAAAGTGTGCAGTGCCACCCGCAATGCGGTGTCCTCCACGATTTGTGGTGATACGCGTGATGGCGTTGGCACCAATGAATATGGCGGGAATTACACCTTGACGGTCGATAGCGCGAACATGCAGCGCGTGAAGGTGGGCATCACCAACATCGATACGCAATACATCGATGACTTGGCCGATACGCTCGCTAAATTGAGTGCCGGTAACTGTAACAGCGCCGCCAGCTGCGCGACCTTAGCGGTCGCTGGCAACACCATCACTGTGACGCTGTAAGGAGTCGGCATGAATCTTACCTCCCTCACGCTTGCCAGCACGCTGCGCACCTTGGCCATGTTAGGCGTGGTGACTGGACTATTGCTGGCTTACAACGGCGCGCGAGAAAAAGCGTTATTTAAGCGAACAACCTCAGCGGTCATGCAAGCGATGGATGAGCAGATACGCAGCGAAACCGAACGTACTGATTGTCTGCACATACCGATTGACGACGACATCAATACGTTGGTCAGTGAGGGGTGGTTGGAGGCGAGCATCCGAGATAACAGTCCTTGGACGCTCGATATTGCCTATCAGGCGAGCCGTAACAGCGGCCGCGTGATAGGTAAGCACCTCACGTTGACGGCGCACTCCAGTCAGGAGGCGACTCGCCTTAAAGAACTGGCTCAAACCGTGATAGGCAGTTGGCAATTTCAAGGTCGAACTTTAAAGATACTTGAAGTCGTTAAAGGACCAACCGATGTATCGCGCATGGAGTTTGACCCAGCTACGGCGTGTTTTGCTTGGTAAAGGTAGGCTTGCCGAATAAAGGAATGAATGATGAACAATAAAATGAAAACGCGCTTATTTAAAACAGGCCCAATGATGAATCAAGATACCAAAGTTGGGCTTTGGTTCTTGTTACTTTGGGGATTAGGTCTAGTGGCTGGCGTTCAAATTGGCATGAATCATAAAGAAATAATGAATGTGCTTAACGGAAGACCGTCATTTTTCATATCGGTATCGTGTCCCGATGAAGGCCTAAGAACCATTCAATGCGAGGAGTATAGTGCCCTGATGAAAAAACATGAGGAGTCTCGATGATGAATAGTGCCTTCAAACAACGCGGCGTGGGGATAGTCGAGTTTCTCATTACGCTCGGGCTCAGCCTAGTGATTGTGGGTATCAGCTACCCGGCGTATCACAATTATCAGGAAGACGAGAAAGCGAAAGCTTACGGTGAGCACATTAGAGTGCTGATAGAGCGCATTCATCAATATCAATACTACAAGATCACCGAAGAAGGGGTCGATTCGACCAGTCAAGCGAGTTGGCCAGCAACGTTGGATAACCTCATGAACGATTACCCTGAGCAATACTGGGGCAGTTGCACGATTGATCGAGAACTCAATGGTGAATGTAAGTTGCCCGATTACGTGCCGTGGAGCCATTCGCGTCTGAGTACTTACTTTTACACCGACCTTACGCACATACCGGCATTTAACGAGCACTTAGTGATTCGTATCCCACTTCATGAATTAGACAAGGATGCGAAAGAGTGGACGCGTTGGTCAAACGTGTTGATTGACATTCCAGGTGCCGAGCGAGCGGGTAATGATATCGATATTACCTTGCGTCAAGCGACGTTGGCACTGATGTACGAAAACATTGTCATGCGCGATGGTTTCACCACGTTAACCGGGGATTGGGATGTGGGCGGAGCGCACGGTATTACCAATGCCAAGGATGTCACGCTTAGAGCCAGTGATGGGTCGCAAATACCAGTGAGTCAATACCTTGTTAGCGTGAGTCGAGCCCAGCACGGCGATTGGATAGACAAACCACAATGCATTGCAGGCCAAACCCCACAGTACAAACTATCTATTTCAAAAGTAGAGATAGATACCCGTTATTACACCTTACTTGGTGGAACCAAACCTTACCTCATCAACGAAACCGCCACTCGTTGGCAAGTGGGAATGTCCACTATTGTGAAAATTAACAGCAGTAAACAACAAACAAAAGTGACGACCGGTGAAGCGTTATTGATTGCCAATTGTCGTTAACCCTAAAAAAAGGAAAATACCATGAAGTCATTATTTAAACGCATACTCTTTGGGCTGGCTACCCTTGTTTTTATCTTACCTCCCGTGATGGCCAAAGTGACCCTGGAGGATGTTTATAAAGCGGATGAAGCTCAGCGAGCCCAAGACTTAGCAGAGTTTGAGCAATACAAACGGGATTACAGTTATCCGCTGGAGCCAAGCATTAACCCTAACCCTTCAGGTCAAGTGGTTGAGTTTTCAACCGGTGGGGAAACAACGTCCGTGATCACCAAAACACTCAAACCAACGAATGGGTGGGTATGTGCTTTGAGTAAAGTCAGTGGATATTATGGCCGTGGTTTAAAAGGAACGGATGCGCATGTCTATCAATCTGGTGGGTACTGGAAATTAACTTCAGGACGAGCCAGTTGTGGGGGGTGTGCCGTCTCAGCCAAAGCCGTTTGCTGGGAAGTTGACTAAATCCCACATATAAAAGTAGGGTAGTATGATTTCATACTGCCTTGCTTTCATATAACCACCGATCATATTAATGACCTTGTTAGATGAAAAGATCATAGTTAATACCGTGATATTTCAGATGATTAAGTGTTGAAAATGGTATAATTATCTTCCATCAAAAAGGAGTGTTAATCATGAAGAAAATAGCTGTGGGTTTCTCCATTTCTTTACTCTCAAGTTCGGTGTTTGCGATTGAAAATGGTACGACTGTCAATTGGCAAAATGACTTTGATGATATAGTGGAAAACAATTGTACAGGTTTGGTTGTGGGAGGTAGACTAGTTTTGACGGCCGCCCACTGTCCCGACTTGAGTGTTATTACTTTTTCGAATGGAAATGTGGATGCTGCAAGTGGACGGGTTGATCATCCTAGCTACCTGTGGGCTTCCGATGGCTCACCATACGACGTCTCAATCTGGACCTTGTCTCAAGCCGCTCAAACCCAAAATATCCATTATTTTGCAGATTTAAGCGTCCCAAACATCGCACTTGGCGATGACATTAAAGTTTACGGATTTGGAGGGGATCACCCACTATCATATGCTTCCGCGTCCATCACTCGCCTATCGGATGCTTATAAGACTGCTTTTGAAGTTACATCTACAATCGGAGATACCACACAGGGTGATAGTGGTGGAGTTTGGCTTAATAGTGATAGCAACATTGTTGCTATTAATCGTGGTATTAGAGGTAGCCACCAAACATCCGGAACCGACCTCACTTACGCTAAAGACTTCCTTTTAGAGCAGATTAATGGCTGGCATTATCCAACGGTTTTCAAAGGAACGGGGACTCAAACGATTAAGGTTCAGTCTTTACACCAAAACTCCGTGGTGGATGCCGCTTACGTAGCTGGAGATGTAGCGATAACCGGCGGTACATGCCAAACCTTGCCTGCGATTGATTCGTTTGATACCTGTACGTATGAGCTCGATGTGAGCGGCTCTGGTCAACTGCATCTAACCACTAATGAAGTGATTGATATCAACCCTGTGACACCGACTCCCGTACCCCCTCCAACAACGACACCAAGTTCTGGTGGCAGCGGTGGTTCTCTCGGCTTTTTATCTCTATTTGGATTAGCTGTTTTTGGACGTTTAAGAAAGAGACAAGTCTGATATGGATTACAAAATCAATGACCCTGTGGTACTTGAAATGCTCGATGGTAATGATTGGCGCGTAATACGTACCACTTACCGTCAAGCCATACGGCTGCTCAGAAAAACGCAGCATCGCGGGTATTTGTTGTACCACGAGGGCGCGCGGTGGGATGCAAAAGCCTGACACTTTCACGCTGTTCAATTGTCGGCTTCATCTTGCCCCAACAAGCGGGGCTTATTGCCGTCAAAATGAACCTTATTGGATAATCTTGTGATACTTTTTATCAACACACTCTTACTTTTCATTTTCCTACATAGATTATTGACCCTCTCTCATGCCCCTTCCGCAAAGCTAAATTTGATTAGGGGGATCAAAGGTATCGTCATTATTATGGTCGTCACGGTCTGGTTGATGCCGCTTCATCTCCCTTTATTCCTCAATGGCGGTGTTCTTCTTTGCACTGCGTGGATAGGTTTTGGTTACAGTGTAAGGATCGCTTTGAATGATCTCACCTTACTCAAGCTAACCCCGTCCTTAAAGAAAAACCAATACCATGTTCACCTTTCAACGGCGATCTATCCTTTTACAACAGATACGTACCGAGAGCTCGAACTATTGATTGAATTGCTCCCAAAATACAGTGGGCAATCATTAATACTAACGTCACCTCTACTGAGTAAGCACGGCTCATTCTTTAACATTGAACAATTAAAGCCACTCCCTGTGAGTATCGAGGCTTCTTATCATTCTTATTGGCGTTCACCGCTAGCGTTTCTGGGATTGTGTTATTACAAGTACATCCAGCGTGAAACTATTCTTATGCATTCCGATTTATCAAGGCAATGTCGAATACATTTAACGTTGCCTAGAGTCGATGGCGTCTAAAGAGGTGATGTCAATATGAAAAACTTGGCTGGTCATGACATTTCCCTGTTTCTTTTTCGGTTTGTTCTTCATCGTAGAGGGATCAATTTTGTCATGAATGAGGCCATTGCGGAGGATTTATACCCAGAGACCGAGCTAAAACTCAAACCTATCGTACACGCCTGCTCTGAAACGCTCTTGCGCTATAAAGACCAATGTTGCGGGGAAACCATCATGGACGGTAATCTATTGGTGGATGGCGACTTTGAAGTGATGCTATCGCCAGGGCTGGGCCGACATTTCATTCTGGAAGAGAAAAAGAACCTTTTCTCTGATGCTCATGAGATTGCTAAGTTGCTGATGGATGTGATGGACAGGCGAACGATTGAGATTGACTCTGGGGAGTATCTAGGCCCCCAAGCCGTGATCAGCTCTATCGGTCGTACGGGAATGAACCTTCAAGGGCTTGAATCGTTGGGGAACCGACAACAAAACACCTTTATCACTCAACTTCCTCAACTCTCCAAGGATGTCCTTCCCGATGGAGTCAATGCTAGAGTCAGCTATGATCATCGTGGACATTGCATAATGTTTTTACACGATAACTTCGGCGTGATAGGAAAGGTCGTACTGGTTGATGGATTCATGCCTAATATCATGGCTGAATTGTCTAAAGAGCGCTCAGAGCATGTTGATATCAAAAAGACACTAATGGAACAAATCCTTACCGCGATTGAAGTTGAGTTAATTAATCAAGTTTCGTCGTCGAGCTCTACCCTACGTTATTAAACAATATCGAGCGGTCAGGAAAGGAAGTGCGAAGTATTTTCTTTTCTGATTGCTGTGCAGGTAGGGCGCAGCCCGTAGGACGGCATAGAGTCCTTACAAGAAGGCGATTTTCATAAGGGCCTTTCCAAAAATCGGATGATACAGAGTAGTTTCGCTCGCTAGGCCACAAGTTCTTCCTCTTTATACCCTGACATTCATTACTTCTGGATTCATTGTATTAGAAATTTTAGCGAATATGGAAGAGGTTTTAGCGAGCACCTTTACAGGGATTTGATGCTTATGAGTCTGACACCGTATATGATGCATCACCCTCGAATAAACCACAGTTAATGATGCCAATCACGAAACCAAGCTTAATGAATGCCAATCTCAAACGATTCATGGGGAAACCCAAATTTCGCATCGAGGAAGCGCAATCCCTTGATGATTTACTTAGCCACACCAGTTATGGCGTTCGTTGTCATGTTGGTAAGCTGTCGGTGAAGATTGAAAATGGGTGTTTAGTCAAACACCGTTATACTCAAGGCAAAAAAGAGTCATAGCATCCCAAATTCTACGCTGAACTGCTTATTATCCCTTTCTGTGTAGTAAAAGATGAATCACTTCATGTTCATCCACATGGTCGACTTCCACGCGATAAATGCCGTTAGTTTGCACCGCTTCAATAAGCGCTTTTAATCGTTCGGTTTTAACCGTCATAGCCAGTGGTTTGATTTGGTTATTGTCTTCATCAAACCCATTTTCAATGCCTCTCTCTTTCATATAGAGCGTATCCACTTCAAGGTCTTTTTCTATGTCTTCCAGCATCGAGGGGAATTGATGCTGTTCAAATAGACCACTCAACATGATGTAGAGTTCATCCGCCTGTGAAAACTTAGCCTGGTACTCAAGGTTCAGACGGTTCACATCCCACAACTTTTGCTCAAGGTTGCCGATGGGACTGCGGCCAATGCTGAGCATGGTTTTGATTTCAGGTTTACACGTTGAAAACTGAGGCTGTTTGACTTTTGGTTTGATGAATTTCACGAGTCGTTCATTTCTTCTTTTCACTGTCCAGAACCCACCTTGCTTGCTCATGGTGCAATAGAGGGCGAGCAGCGCGTGGGTCGCGAGTGCATCAAGGGCTTGATAGTGTTTCAGGTTTCGGCTCATACAGTCATTCTATCTGATCAATTAAAACAAGAGTTTACCAGAAAAGAGCCCAAATCAATTGGGTGTGGTTCGCTTTAAATAAAAAAACCAGAAATGATAGCATAATTTTAAAAAATAATACTCGTTAGAAATACATCCACCAATGTATTTCTAATCGAGATTTTTCTAAGGTGTTTTTGCTACGGTCGTCCCATCACTGACAACCGTAGGAGCGAGGTGTGAAATTCACTCTCAAAACGTTACTTAGAGGGCTACTGTTTAGCCTGTGGAGCCTAATATTAAGCGCCGCTTGCCTGTTCGCCTATCAGCAGGTTTTCTCACCGGTTCAACAGGAGAGCTTTGACTCGCGATTGGACGCACTGCATCAAAGTTTGGTGTTGGCGATGAATGAAAGCCGCGACAAGGAGCGTCAAGCGCGCATTGAGGCGCTGAACTCATTGCAATTCGCGCTTGATGGGTTAACCCAGCGCATCGATGAGCAACAGGGTGAAATCACCGAGCTCATGAACACGCAATCCAATCAAGGCGCTCGTTTGGATGAATTGGGCTTAGACAGCAAAAAACTAGAAGTATTGGAAACAAAACTTCAACGCCTCTCTCGTCAATCCACAACAAAACATGCGCCCCCCGTGCGTGCCAAACCTGTCGTTAAGCCCACAGTAAAAACGCCGACCATTACCGCGCCTTTTGTTTTATTTGATGTGCAAACGCGGGGCCATACCCAACTGGCGATAGTCGGTAAACCTGGTGCCAGCACACTGGCAGAGTTATCCGCCCTTCAAGCAGGTCAACATTATCTCGGTTGGAAAATCACCGCCGTTAATGACCAACATATCGAGACGCTCTACAAAGGCCAACGTACAACGTTAACGGTCGGGGAGGGATAAGGATGAAGATGAAGGTTTTCATTTTATGGGCAATGTGCACCTTACTGCCAATTTTCTGGGTAGGGGCAACAGAGCTTGAGCGCAATCAGGCCTCACAAACCAACATTGAACGTAACCAATCCCGCTCGCTGAGCGTCTCGCAAGACGCTCAATATTGGCAGTTAAGTCAAGCGGACTGGACGCGCTATGAGCAATTAATGCAAAGCCCACTCACCTATGACATGCAAGAAGCGAGTCCCCTAGAAGTCTTAGCTCAGTTTGCGCGCAGTGGTACTGAACGTGCCCGCTTAGCTGAGCGTTTGGTGGCGTTTGATAAAAAGCGTACCGATGGCTTGTTGGCGCTGGAAGTGGCGTATCGCGCCGCGTGGGCGCGGCTCTATCCCAACTTGAAACCGATAGGGCCACGATTGCCAGAGCGCGTCGCCCTGTTTGTGCGGGCGGGATGCGACACCTGTGTGGATGCGCTTAAACAATGGCGCTCTCATGGCGTGGCCGTGGATGTGTATATGCTCGGGGGGAATAACGCAGAGCTGCAAGCATGGGCCTCAGTGGCTGGAGTGCGCCATAGCGATGTCGAAAAACAGTGGATAACGTTAAATCACGACACGCGCGCTTTGTGGATGACCCTGGCTAAAGGCAAAACTGTGCCCGTGGCCATTTCAGAGCAAGGGGAAGGCCAATGGTCGGTCGTGGCGTTGCCTTAATCATAAGCTTGTGGTGTTTTGGCGCTCAGGCGGCCATTCCGCCGTTGTATCAGAAGGTCGCCGCTCAGCACGGTATTCCTGCGAGCGTGCTGTACTCCTTGGCGCTCGGCGAAAGCAAAACCCAGTTGCAAAGCGGCGCAGTTCGCCCTTGGCCTTGGACGCTCAATGTCAAAGGTCAATCCTATTTCTACGCGACATACTCTGAAGCGTGCCAGGCGCTGCATGGCTTTTTGAAATACACACAGATGGTGGATATTGGCCTCACGCAGCAAAACTGGCGCTGGCAAAAAGATCACTTTAACCGCCCGTGTGAGGTCTTCGACCCTACGGTGAACCTCAATCACGCCGCGGTCTTGCTCAACGAAGGCATGCGCAAACACGGCAGTTGGGTAAAAGCGGCCGGATATTTTCACAGGCCCGGTGGGGGCGAGCCGGCTCGGCGCTATGAAGCCACCTTTGCCCGTCACTTACAACAATGGAGTCCCTCGTTATGAATCGTCGTTTAACACTCATGACTCTACTCTTGTTGCTCAGCAGTCATGCCTTGTCGGCCGCAGATTTATTGCAAGGGATGGTGCCGGTGAGTACGCCGCAGTTAACCCCTGGCAAGGTGGAACGCCGCACGCTCAAACAAAGCGTGAGCACGCCTTTGTTTATCGTTGGGGATGATGCGTTATCCCATCGCTGGCTCAGTACGAAGCGGAACTATCTAGCGAGCATTGGCGCCATAGGGATGGTCGTCAATGTGCAGACGAAGGCGGGGTGGCAGCGATTCAAACGCTATAACTTAACGCTTTACCCCGTGGCAGGCCGTGACTTTGCCGCCGCTTTTGGCCTTCGCCACTACCCGGTACTCATCGAGCGCGGTGAGCTCAAACAATAATCACATTCACGACTTTTAATGAGGACAGCGCCCATGCCGACCCACGCTTTATCTTATGCCGACATTCAACGCGCGATTAACACCACCCATCAAGTTCTGGAAAGCGCGGCGCTGACGCCGGTGATTCTGGCGCTCGCCCAGCAAAGCCAGGCACACAACGTAAGTCCTGAGCGCGCTTTAATGATGCTATTAAAACCTCAAGGAGACGATGATGAGCATTAACAGTGACAACCCTTTTGCACAGCGCTGCTTACCCCCAAAGAGTCTTGAGCTGCCGCCCGCTAAAAAGAGAAGCGATAAAGCCAATACGGCGCATCAAGTGAAGCGCCGCATTGAAATCCTCGAAGAGCGCTGGGCCTGGCAGCGTGAGTGGGGGATGACGCTAGACGATGAGACCTTACAATGAGTGGTTATGCCGAAGGTCTGCTTCGTCCTGCCGATGAACTGCTGAGCGCAGCTATGTTTAGCATGGCCGCTATCGTGGTGGTCATCGCCCCACAAGTGTTCATGCTGGCCTCTGTTTTCGCGCATCCGCTCGGTTTTTGCCTTGGCTTGTGCGCGCTGGTTCGCCTAAAACAAGGGCTTTCCGTGCTTGGGTATCGCAAGCAATTACTTCGCATGCCCTATTGGGCGATGAACTCCGATGACATGCCGGTGTATCAAAATAAACTCTTTCTCGGGAAAGGCTTTCTAGTCCTGCCTCGCCATGCTCAGCGCCTTTATGATACACGTCAAATCTGGGCAGAGCGCTACGTCACACCGTCTAAACTCTATCGCTTTGCGCGCACCATGGAAGCCAAGTACGAAGGCAAATGGATAGAGCGCTTTTGGTCTGGGAAACGTGTGATAGCCAGGGCTGGTAAAGGCTGGGGTATCATTAACACCTTTCTTAGTGCCATCAACCCGGTGAAACCTTTACCCCCGGTAGGGGGCGACTCTCGAATGCACGGCATCGGCCTTGATGAAGAGGTCGATTGTTTATTGCCGAGCAGCGCGAGAGCGGGGCACACCTTAGTGCTGGGTACAACCGGGGTCGGTAAAACGCGCCTTGCTGAACTCTTGGTAACGCAAGATATCCGCCGTGGCGATGTGGTGTTGATGTTTGACCCTAAAGGGGACGCCGACATGCTGCTTCGCATGTACATTGAGTGCTTGAGAGCAGGGCGCCTCGATGAGTTTTATATCTTACATTTAGGGTATTCCGACCAAAGTGGGCGATATTCCCCCGTCGGCCGATTTGGCCGTATTACGGAAGTCGCGACTCGCGTTTCTGGTCAACTCGACGGCGGCGGCAACAGCGCCGCGTTCAAACAGTTTGCGTGGCGATTTGTCAACATCATTGCAAGGGCGCTGGACGCGCTAGGTAAAAAGCCCGATATGGCCGCTATCCAACGTTATGTGACCGCCATTGATGAGCTGTATGTCGATTACTGCGTGAAAAAGCTGCCGTCTTACCACCCCAAAGCAGCGGAATTAGTCACCGCACTAGAAAGTAACGTCAACGAAAAAAACACTCCGCGTCACCTGCAGGGGCGAAGCGCTCGCGTGGTCGCCCTTGAAATGTATTTTGGCGCGCACCCCGCTGCAGACGATGTGCTGGCCGGACTTCGAAGCGCCATCCAGTACGACAAAACCTATTTTGATAAAATTGTGGCCTCCTTACTGCCCTTGCTCGAAAAGCTCGGCACCGGTAAGACCGCTGAAATTATTTCACCGGTGCATACACCGGGTGATGAGCGGCCCATCATCGATTGGCGAGAGGTCATCATGCAAGGGGGCGTGGTGTATGTGGGGTTGGATGCACTTTCTGATACCACGGTGGCCGCAGCGTTCGGTAACTCCATGTTTGCCGACCTATGTTCGCTGGCGGGGGAGATTTATAAGTTTGGTAACGCGCCGGGCTTTGCCAAGGTCAAGCCGCGCAACATCATGATACACGCCGATGAATTTAATGAGCTGATTGGCGATGAGTTCATTCCTATCCTCAACAAAGCACGCGGGGCTAAATTTGTGGTGACCGCCTACACGCAAACCGAATCCGATATTGAAGCGCGCTTAGGCTCGCCCGCAAAAGCGGCGCAAACCAAAGGTAACTTCAACAGCTTGATATGCCTTCGGGTTCGCGAGCAAAAGACCGCGCAAATCCTCACCTCCCGCATGGCAACCGTGACCATCAAAGACATTGTGCCCGATACGGGCGCCAGTGATGCGCCCGGCAGTCAGGCCGGGTTTCACTCAAGCAATAAAGACACCCTGCAAAATAAAGAGGTGCTGCTGGTCAGCGATAACGACATCACCAACCTACCCATTGGCCAAGCCTACGCTGAGCTCGAAGGCGCCAAGATTTGGAAACTCCGCTTTCCATTGCCAGGCAATGAGGGCGACCTCGAACTGCCAGAGGATATCCAAGCCTTAGTCGATGGGATGCTCCAAAAAAGTCAATCAGTCAAAAGTACGCACGACTGGCTGCACGACACCGAGCAGTTCAACAGCTGGATGAATAATGCCTACCTTGGGCTCGATGAAGATGAATCAAAGTCGCCTATTCATGAAGTGCAATAAAATCCAGGAGGCCTTGTGGCAGAAAAAACACCAAACCCACCCGTAAAGCGAGAAGAGCCGACGCCTTGGTATGGCCTACCTTTTGTGGCTCTGGGGCATCTTTTCTGGATATGGGTACTATTAATACTGATCGAATGGTTCGCGCCTTTTTGGGGACAAGTAACAGGGCAACACGCCAAAACCGTATTGGTTGAGCACATCACCTTGCTGCAAAGCGATCAGCCGCATCTGGCGGCTAAGGTGATGGGATTAGTGAATGCACTGAGTCAACGCATCGAGACACTGCTCAGTATTGAGTTTGATGGGGCATTGGCTTTTGCGAACGTGTATTGGCACGGCGTGGTGTATGTCACCCTCGCGCTGTTTGTTCGCGTCGCGCTGCTTTTTTTAAGTTGGCCTTTGTTCTTACTGGCCAGCTTTCTTGGGGCATTCGATGGGCTGATCTCTCGTCAGCGACGCACCGCCTTTGTCGGGCGTGAAACCGAAACTACTCATTACTACGCGCGCCAAGCCGTCTCTATGACCATGATCGGGGCCGGTTACTTATGGTTGTTCATTCCTGGGATTTGGCCCCTATCTCCGACCTTAGTGTTGTTGCCTGCAGCAGGCATGACAGGGTTACTGGTTCGCACCAGCGTGGCGAGCTATAAGAAGTACCTCTAAAGATTCGCCCTAGACTGGCGCCTGAATAAATCCTTTTGGAATTATATCATAATTTCAAAAATTAATACTCGTTAAAAATACATCCACCAATGTATTTCTATCGAGTATTTTCCATTGCCTTTTTGCTAGCGTGTTGACGTCTTTCTAATTAGGAGTCAACACCGTGAAATGGCCACTTTTATTCTGTCTGAGCGTGCTCAGTCCTAACCTGTATGCCGACGTCGATACCGAGCAGCGAGAGCTGGCTTTAGTGTCTTCGCAGCTGAACACCCTCGACTACCTCATCACGCGCGCTGAGCGCGAAGCTGATTATCGCGCCGCGCGTCAGTTTGATTACGATGCGCTGCGCCTTGATATCCGCACCCTTCAAGCGGGCATTGATGCTTATTTACGCCCTGAACGCAGCGCGCCAAAGCCAATCACCCCACTGGGCGGCGACTACCTCGTGGACGCGCCTCATGAATGATCCCCTTTTAGCCTTTGAGCATGGCGCAGGATTTGAGGCCAATACGCTGGCATTGGTGTTAGCGGGCCTCACCAGCGCCTTGCTGATGCTCTGGATGCTGTGGGTGTTCTGGAGCGGCTTTCGCGGCATGAAAAACAAAAAAGTGACCAAAGAGGTGTTTCGCCGCTTGGTCTTTCGCGCCGTGTTTATCTTTCTCATCCTGCAATGGTTTTTATATTACGGAGTCGCAACATGATCCAACTTCGAGCGTTTTTTCTTTTTGTCGTCACTTGGCTGCACAGCCTGAGCGCGATGGCGGACATCCCCACCAACAATACCCCGTCTCAGGGCGGCAGTGACAACATCTTAGAGCTCATTTACGCCTATGCCTACGACATCTTGCTTTACGGTGGCGGCATCTTCATTGCCTTCTGCTTTGTCTATTTCCTGGGTCACATCTGGGATGTATTCAGCAAAATCAAAGAGAAACAAGCGACCAAAAAAGACCTGCTCAGTGACGGCGTGATTGGCGCTGTGCTTTTGCTGCTGTCGGTGTGGGGGCTCAACTACGGCCTTGATATTTTGGAGGGTGTGTAATGCACAGCGCTTCAACCTTAAACGTCATGCCCCCGTTTTATAAAGGTCTGTCGATGGGGGAGATGGGGCTGCTGGTCCTGGTGTGCATGAGCCTCACGGGATTGCTGGGGTTGGCGCTGTACTGGGCGTTTGGCGCGCTGCTCATTTTGTTTACCGCTTTACTGCTCGGGGCGCTCGGCGCTTTTGCACTGCCCAAAAGCCTCATGCGAAAGCTCAGCCGCATAAAAACGCACCATTGCCAACATTACGCCAGCAAACGCTTTGAACGCTGGTTTCACCCAGAGCGCTATCACGTTGAGGCGCGCCGCTTTGCCTGCAAACGCATCGGCTGATAAGGAGAAAACATGAGTCAACCACCGAAAAGTCGATTTCGCGCCTCACTGGCCGGGCGAGACAGTCACATCCGGTCGCTACGCGGCGCGCTCGCCATGATGAGCACTCTTGCGCTGGTTACCACTTGGGGCTGGTATCAAGCAGGGCAAGACATCACGGTGCATACACCGCCCGATTTAAGCTCAGGCTCCTCACGCCCGTGGTGGGAGGTGCCTAAGCCCAATGTGTATGACTTTGCCGTCAATCTATTTGGACTGATTAACCGATGGCCCAGTGATGGCAATCAGCAATACAGCGAGAACCTGCATCGTTACACCGATTACCTGACGCCCAGCTGCAAAAAGGTCTTAACGCAAGACTTTCAAAACAAGCGCCGCACAGGCGAGTTGTCGGGACGCGAACGCAGTCTAGCGCCTATTCCCGGTTACGGCTTTTCAGATTGGCGCGTCACCACGCACAGCCGTGACAGCTGGACAGTGCAAGCCGATTTAGAGCTCAAAGAGTACGTGGATGGCACCTTAGTCAAACATAACTTCATCCGCTGGCCACTGCGCA
Source organism: Vibrio splendidus 12E03 (assembly GCF_000272105.2). Taxonomy (GTDB): domain Bacteria; phylum Pseudomonadota; class Gammaproteobacteria; order Enterobacterales; family Vibrionaceae; genus Vibrio; species Vibrio splendidus_I. Next base: position 18,894 of record NZ_AJZD02000240.1, on the reverse strand, counting down.
TTGTGCGTTACGACATTGACGCCGAGCGCAACCCTTGGAAGCTCGCCATTGATTGTTTTGATGGCCCAGCGAGAGAAATTCAATTCAATGAAGCGCAGGAGACAGAGCAATGATGCGAACGCTGATGAAAAGACGTGGGGGACTGTGGCTGACATTGCTGCTGAGTTTGATGACTCACATTCATGCTCAGGCCAGTACGCTTCGCGCCATGGAGTGGCAGGGCGTCCCGCTGCAAGTGGTGCTCACGCCAGGGCAAGAGACCATTTTGACCTTGGGCAGCGACGTGCGTGTCGCGCAGCCGGCGCACTTAACGCCTTATCTGTCGGTTACCTCACTGGCAGGGCGACTTTACCTCACGGCTACTGAGCCTTTTGATTCAACTCGCCTTCAAGTGATGCGCTTGAGTGATGGATTGCGCTTAATGCTCGATGTCAGCGCCAAAGCGGGCGTGGTTACCCCGCCGCAGATTGATATTGTTTTGCCCGGCGGTAAATCAAAAGGCAATGACCGCCAGATGGGCTCTACTACTGAGCCCCAAATGGCGCCGCAAGCCCTGTTGGTGCGTTATGCCATGCAAAGTCTTTACAGTCCATCGCACGCCATTGAGCCTTTATCTGGCGTGATGCGAGCGCCGATGGGGCTGCCTCGTGATATCAGCCTAAGCGCGTTCAGTCAGTGGCAAGTAAGCGCCAAACCCATCGCGGCTTGGCAATTGGGCGAGCAGGTGGTGACGGCCGTCAGCCTAACCAATAAGGCATCAAAGCGTGAAACCCTCGACCCACGACTCGTTACTCTCAGTCCTCGCTGCTTTGCACTGCGCTGCACGGTGAGCTTTTCCCATCCTGAAATCGGGAACGCAGGCTCACCCACCGCCCAAGCGACGGCCTTTATTGTCACGCCAGGGCCCCTGGCAGGGTACCTATTACCCAGCCGTTTACCTAGCCATTTACCTAACCATGGAGGGGAGTAGCGATGTTAAATAAAGGAAACCCCGTCATACGACTGGCGGCGCTTATCGGCGCGACCGGCTTTATCGCCATACTGGTCATTGCAGTCTTAAAGCCGTCAGACATCGAAGTCAACGTTGAGCCCGCCGAAGACACCACCCCGGTCAGCGTGACGACGTCACAAACCCAAGCACAAGTGCTGCAGGCGTTTGATGACAGCCCATCCGATACCATTCGAACGCTCAATGCCGCGTACTCAAAAAGTGAAGCCGAAAAAAAAGCGCTCTCGGACGCGTTAAAGCAAACGCAGCTTCAGGTTGAAAATCAGCAAACCCAAAACAGTGAGCAGGTAAAAGCCCTTGAAACCCAATTAAGTCAGCTTGCCCAAAGGCTCAATTCGTCTTTAAACACGATTGAAGAGAAAGTCAGTCAAAGCCGAGACCACCTCAAGGTGCGTCAAGCGCCAGTGCGTGAGGTGATAGATGTCTCTTATGACGACCTTGGCATTGATTCAGGGCGCCAGGGACTGGCCGTGGGCACGGCGCCGGGCGGCTATCACCCATCCATTGAGACTCAGGGCGCAGCTCAAGACAACTGGGTTTGGACCGAGCCGCTGGATGCAACTCAAGACAAAGAGGGCAACTGGGTAACGCCTGCCACCCAAGCGGTTAAAAACGCCTTGAGCTCGGCGGACGATGCGTTTACCCGCCAAACCGGCCGATTTGATGCCAATCAACAAGACGGAATACCAGTCTACACCCTGCATCGCGGCACCATGTTGGCCGATGCAGTCAGCATGACCGCACTGATGGGGCGCATTCCCTTGAACGGCCAAGTCACCGACCCTTATCCGTTTTCGATGATTCTAGGGCGTAAGAACCTGATGGCCAGCGGGTTTACCCTGCCGGATGTCCAAGGGGCCATCGTGACGGGTACGGTCACCGGCGACTGGAGTTTGTCTTGTGTGCGCGGCGTGGTCGAATCCATCGACTTTATTCGCGCCGATGGCTCGATACTCTCTTACCCAGAAGAACTTGAGACGGTAGATTCGGGGTTTGACGGTTCATCGATTAAAACCACGGATTTGGGTTTTCTGGCCGATCCCAACGGCAACCCATGCCTAACCGGGGAGCGTATCTCGAATGCCCCTGAATACCTCACCACCAAAGGATTGCTTGACGCCGCTTCTGCAGCGGCCAATGCCGTGGCCATTTCACAGCAGACCATTTCGGTCGATGGCTCAACCAGTACCTCAGCGTTGACGGGCAATGCGGCGAAAAACGCCGCCGCTGAGTCTGCTGCAGCGTTCACGGGCACCGTTTCAGAGTTTATTGAGGCGCGCATGGGCTCAAGCTTTGATGTGGTGTACACCCCGCCCGGTACTAAAGCCAGTATTCACCTTAGAAAACCCGTGACACTGCGCGCACCAGCGATACCTGTACGCGTGCGTTACGACACTCAAACCCAAGGAGCGACGTATGAATTACCGTAACCTTATCAGCGCGATGAGCCTGCTCGGATTACTGGGCTGCTCAACGTCGCAAGACGACACCTTACCCAATCCTCAAACCAACTCCGAGCAAGTGTGGCAAAACCAAATGTCAGGCGGCGGAGCCAATGCTGATTCGCTTAGCCAAACGCAAGGCGAGCTGCGTATGCCGCTCGATATGACCACTTTGGCGCAGCGCCAAAGCGACTACACCCGAGACAGCTGGCGTGAAGCGACCAACGTTTTTCCAAGGCTACCCAATCCCGATGTGGTGCTCTATGTTCTGCCGCATCAATCGGGCGCACTGCCGGTGCCTGGATACAGCACCGTCTTTCCCTTGTATGAGCGCGTGCATTACGCCGCGCCCCAGGACAGTCCGGCTAATCTGCCCAAGGAGCGTTGGTAATGTTGAAAAAAATGCGTCATGCCATCACCCACTTTTTTACCGAAGGCAAAGAGTTGGAAGCCCCAGCCATCGATTACAGCGTGCCACCGTCGTTTGCGGCCAAACTGCCTTGGATTGAAATCAGCGATAAAGGTCTGGTGCAACTGGAAGACGGTCGTTCGATGGGTCTGTTTTTTGACATTACGCCGCTGGTTACGGAAGACAAAACACAAGCGCAGCTTGAGCGGGTGGTCTCAAGTGTCGCCCACACCCTCACCGCCTTGATTGACGAAGACAATCCATGGGTGGTGCAGTTGTTTGCCCGTGATGTCGACCGATTTGACGATGCGCACGAGACGTTACTCAACAGTGCGCGCGTCGATGATGCATTCACCCGCGCCGTGCTCGATGAAGACCGCCGCCATTTCGACCTAATAGGACGAGAGCAAGGTATCTTTGCGGTGGACGGTCGCCCATGGCGCGCCCGCGAGCGCCAGGTTCGTCTCGCCATTTATCGCTGGCTCCCCGAAGACGCCAGTGAAGCGCTGCAAAAAACCAACCTTCGCACCTTAAAGAGTCTTAGGCGCCGCCTGTTATCTCCGAGTACATTCAAAGATTTAGGCATTGGCATCAAGGCCAGCTCAGGCGAGAGTATCCACGCTTGGCTCAGCCCCTTTTTTAATCCCTCTGGCATTGCGGGCGAAACCCTGCGTTATCGCCCGCCACGCAGCTTTATTGACCAAGATTTCTCCGAGCGACTGCTAAGAAGCGGGGTGCGTTCAGACGTTGAAAACGGCTTATGGTGGTTTGAGGGGGAGAACCCCATCGCCACGCGCGTGATGGAGCTCGACAATTGGGACAATGAGACCTTTTTAGCGGGCGCCGTATTTGGGGAGGTCATCGGGGATGAAGCCATCGACAAAGGCGAAAAGCGCCCACAACACGTCCTGTTCGATGAGTTGCCCACCGGCACCATGATGGCCATGACCTTAGTCGCGCAAAGTAAGGCGCAGGCCAGAGCGCGCCTTCGCACCGTTCGAGAAGCGGCGGTGGGGGAAGAAACGGAATTAGAAGTCATTCGAGATACCTGCGACAGCTTTACCACCCTAGTTGAAAAGCATCCACTGTGGCGCGGTCAACTGGCGTTCTACGTGCAAGGGGAGAGCGTCAGTGAAATAGAGGGCCGCACAGAGTCGCTGCGCGCAATATTCAACAATCGCGATCTGTCGCTGCGCTTTGTCAAAAACAGCGACCAAGAGTCCCCGCTGGACAGTTACCTTCGCTGGCTACCGATGAACTACCATCCCGAGCACGACGACAAACTGTGGTACTGCGGCTGGGTGTGGCTGGAAGACATGCTCTCGCTCTCACCTCTGTTTGGCCGCGCAACCGGCACCGGCAGTGAAGCTTTCCAATTTTTCAACCGAGGCGGGGAGCTCTTCGGCGTCGATCCGCTGAGAGACCAACTCTCTAATGCGCACCTCAATCTATTTGGGCCCTCTGGCTCCGGCAAATCCGCGACCTTAGTGGGCATGTGTTTACGCCTGCTGGCGATTCATCGCCCAAGGCTGTTCATCATCGAAGCGGGCAACAGTTTTGGATTGCTGGGGCAGTACTGTGAACGTTTGGGGTTATCGGTCAACCGCGTTCAGGTGAGCGCTCACTCTAAAGGCTTGATGGCGCCGTTTGCCGATGCCAAACACTTGGTCGGCCAAGCCGTGCCTCACGTCAGTGATGAGAAAGCGTTGGACATTGAACATCTTAATGACAGCGATTCGCCAGACGATGAAGCGCGGGACATTTTAGGCGAGCTGGAAATCATGGCAAGGCTGATGATTACCGGCGGTGAGCAGCGCGAGATGGACGATTATCGCCGCGCCGACTCGTCGATGGTGCGTGATGCGATTAAAGAAGCTGCAGAGCATTGCCACCCTACAGGCGAACAAGTGCGCCCAGAGCACATCAAAGGCGCGCTAGAGCGTTTTAGTCAAGATCTGAATAGACCTGAGCCCCGCCAAGCACGCGCCCGCCTGATGAGCGAAGCGATGGCCTTTTTCTGTGATGGCCTAGAAGGGCAAATCTTCAATCAAGAAGCCGAGCACTGGCCAGAGGCGGATGTGACCATCATTGACTTGGGCCTCTACGCCAAAACCGGGTATGAAGCGCAAATGGCCGCCGCGTACATCTCTTTGATTAACCGCATTAACGGGATTGCGGAGCGCGACCAATACTCAGGGCGTGACATTGTCACCCTAACCGATGAAGCGCACCTGATTGTCACCAATGAGCTACTCGCCCCTTACGCGGTCAAAATCGTCAAGATGTGGCGAAAACTCAGTGCGTGGTTTTGGCTGGCGACGCAAGATTTGGCCGATTTTCCGGCCATTGCCCGCAAGATGCTCAACAACGCCGAGTGGTGGGTGATGCTCAACATGCCAGAGGATGAACTCAGTCACCTTGAATCGTTTAAAAAACTCTCCGAGGCGGAGAAAAATCTCATCCGTTCGATGCAATCGGAAAAGCACAAATACAAAGAAGGCGTCATCACCGGCATGGACAACACCCTAATGCAGCGCTTTTGCATTGTGCCGCCTGCGCTCTACCTGGCACTGGGTGAAACCGATGGTCCAGCGAAAAGAAAACGCCAAACCCTCATGGACTTACACGACATCAGTGAGCTCGATGCGGCGCTGATCAAGGCCCAAGACATCGAGCAAGCGCGTCTTGACTATCTGGGAGAGGAATAAGATGAGCCTCACCTTACTCATACACAAATCACTCAAGCGAGGGCTAGGTTTGTGCATTCTAGGCTCATGTCTGTGCGCGTCCTCTGCCATCAGTCAAGAAGTGACCACGGCCGAGGTCATCAAGAGCGCAGCCTGCCCTGATTGCTTGGATTACGAAGTGATTGGGGCGTGCCTGTGGATGACCTGCACCCCGGCGGGATGCTCCACCGACACCTCGATTAAGGTCAAACACCGTTTGCCCGATTTTGTGGTGATGAGCTACCCCGAAACCGGGGAGGCGCCTTGGCAAGACACCGCTTGGATGTCACCAGACAATGCCTATTCAGAGAACGGCGGCCACAGCGCGCGTCGCAGTGTGCAAGGCCTAGATAACACCTCGATGCGTTTTTACAACAGCGACGTCATCGGCCACCCAGGCGGGCAGACGATTTTCTCACTGCTCGCAAGCTTTGGTTACTCGTTATCAAGTCAAGCGACGCCGCTCATGCCGCATTATTTATCGAGCCTTGACCCACTGGGTTGGCGCTACAACCTGCCGGACATCCTGTCCACTCAAACATGGAACCCTCTAACCGATGCGCTTGGTAACTTTGGGGATGTCTATCCGCGTGGCGGCTTTGTCTTGCAGCGTCATTCGTTTAAAGCCGCTGCGCTGACCGCCTTTCGCGCGCTGCATGTGGTGACCCGAATGGGCGAAGGCCGAGTGTATCAACCCTTTACCCCAACGGCGCACCCAGGCTTTTGGCCACCGGGTCCCGTTAATCCCAATAACGAAGAGACCGCTTGGCAAATGCTGTCGCCGATAGCGCAAACCGATGCGACTGTCTGGCCACAGTTTGATGACAGCTTAACGCCTTACGACCCTTACGCGCCGCACATCGCCTCAGACGACCAGTACGTCTGGGCTGCATGGCGCCTATACAAAGGCTGCCAGCGTCGTGGTAGCACGCTGATTGCCCACTTTGGAGAATAATGATGACCAAGACTTGGCCGCTCAAAGCGGCATTACTGCTCCCCCTATTGATGAGCGCCAGCGCACACAGTTCGATAGGAACCAACGTGAACCTTAAAGCCGACAACGACAGCGTTCTTCACTACACCCTAGGCGGCGGGCCGGTCATCGCACTGCCCGCCAGACAAGAGCGCATCAGCCCCACCGCCCTTGGCGTCGGTTGGGACATGAACCTGCAGTGCGGGATGTTAGACCCATCGGTCACTGTTGAAAATCAGCTCAACGGCGTGACCGAAGGGTTTCAGGACATGATGGGCGATATGCTCACCAATGCCACCTCAGCAGTGCTGAGCCTGCCAGGCTACTACCTGCAGAAAAAAGACCCTGGGCTTTACGATTTGATGACCAACGGCGTACTGCAAGGCAAGTTCGATTTTGACGACGCCAGCAGCTCGTGTGAGGCCATGGTCGACACCATGGGTGAGATGAACACCGATAAGGCTTACGCCACACTTGCCCGCGCCCAGGCATGGACCAATGCCGTAAAAAGTGGCGACGCCGTCAGAGCCAAACAAGAAGTGCAAGACGACATGGGCGACTCTGGGGTGACCTGGGTGGGCGGCGCCAAATACGGCGGTCGCAACCAACCGGCCATCAACGCCACCACGGATGCAACCCAAGCAGGCTTCACCTTACTGTCGGATGAAGCGCAAAAAGAAAGCCACCAAGGCCTTTATCGCTATTGGGACAGTGAAGAGACAATGAGTGAGTGGGTGTCTCAAGTGATTGGTAGCCAGTCGGTGCAAACCGGCATGGACAAAAGCCGAACCGAGGCCACGCCAGGGATTGGCCTGTCTCAAGAGGTAACGGAAGTGAGCACCACGTTAGAAAGTGAGCTTCGAGGCGCCATCGCAGAGAGCAAAGAGACCGAGCACTTTCCCAAAACGCTGATAGAAGCACTTACCGAGCGAGAAGTGGACAACAACACCGTATCGCGCATTGCCAGTGAGCTCGCACTCTCTCAAGCGATTGAAAAAGCCCTGTACGCCCGCCGCGCGCTGCTGACGGGCAAGTACGAAGTCAATATTGCTCAGCACGCCACGGCGCAAAAAGACATCGACAACTCAATTGCTCGCCTTGAGCGCGAGATTGACATGCTGCGCTACGAAGCCGAGGTCAGACAACAAATAGGCACCCGCACCGCCCAAGCGGTGGTGGATGACTACCGCTACCAAAGACCACAAGTTATCCCGCAAACACCCAAATCCGACTCGGTCTTTTTAGACAAAGACCGATATGACAACTCTTATGACAAGGATGGAGAATAATATATGAACACCTCAACAGCCCGACCTCAAAACCGGTTGCGCCGAAGTCGCCACGTCATCACACTGCTTTTGTGCTTGCTCGTCGCCAGCGCACTGGCTTTTTCACTGGACGGGGACACGCTATCAAGCAGCGCATACGCCTGGTATATGGTCGCACTGCGCATAGTCATCTACGGCCTCGCGCTGTGGCGCGCTAAGCGCTACGCCTTTGGTATCGCGCTTGCCCTCATGCTCAACGAACTCATCTTACTCACCCAATACGTCGATTTAGGAGCCTTCTCATGGTAGTCAACGATCCGCTTTCCGTCTTACTGACGCTGACCAGCTGGCAAATCTCCGGCAAAATCTTCATGATATTGAATCAAACCGGACTGATTGTCTTTATGTTGGCCGTCATTGTGTTCCAAGTGTGGTTTGATGTCGCTCAAGAGGGCGAAGACGAGGGCAACAAAGGCCTACTGAGCATGAACCGCACCGAGGTCAAACTGATGTTGGCCGGATTAGTGTGCTTTTTTGCAGTGATACCCTTGTACCCAGTCAACGTCAACACGCTCGTCATGGACCAAAACGCCAGCGAATCGTGCGGCGTGGGTATCAGCAGCGGCGCAACCCACAGTGACCAAAGCTCGTTAAATGGGGAATTGGTTCATGCCCCGATATGGTGGGTGCTCTGGCACAGTATTTCGCAAGGCCTGACCAACGCGGCGGTCTCCTCGGTGCCGTGTCACTACGATGTCGAGCGCAGCATGCTAAAACTCTCTCAAATCGACATTAAGAGCGAGCAACTTCGACAGGAAACTCAAGACTTCTACGAGCAGTGTTATACGCGAGCGCGTCTGATGATGAAGGCGGCCGCGCGTAAAGAGCGAGTCACTCAAAACGACTTTGATAATGCCAATTGGATTGGGGGCTCTTATTTCCTTGGCTATAATCTGGCCGCGCCAGAGACCACTTATAATGGCTTACAAGCTGAACACATCGTGTTCAACTTCCCGTATAACTCAGAGCGAGACGACCCGGTGCAACAAAAGTATCGCCGCACAGCGGTTGATACCAGTGCCGCGTATCCAATGTGCGATGAATGGTGGGACAGTACTCAAGGCGGTCGCAGTGATGGCCAGCGCGCAGGCTTGTTGTGGCGCTTGTTCAATCACATTGAAGACACCAACCCTGAATTGATTCATGACATATTTGACTATGATGGCTTTTTCTCAAAAATAATGGGCTCTGAAGTCACCCCTGCCGATAAGGCGAACATGCTGGTTCAGCGCGTGTTGAGTGTTGAAAATCAATCGACCAGTGGACGCATTGTTCGTGGCTATGGCCAGGTGCTTGATAAGTCACTAGACCATCAAGTCAGAGAAGTGTGGAATAGCGGCGCTGGCTGGGCGGGGTTGCAAATTGGGCATATCTTCACAGGCCCGGCTTACTTTATTGTGCGAGAGGCAATGCCGATGCTGCAGTCTTTGCTGCTCATTGTGGTGGTGATTGCGAGTCCGATAGTCTTAACCGTCAGTAACTATTCGATGATGACGCTCATGTCGCTGTCATTGTCTTATACCGGATTGTTGTTCTTAACGTTTTGGTGGGAGTTGTGTCGAAGTCTGGACAGTAAGCTTTTGGAGGCGGTGTATTCCATGCATGACAACTTTAATCCGATAACCGGCACGATCAACAGCATGGATGATTCGATATTAGCGTTTGTGATGATCACGTTTTACGTGGTGGTGCCCGCGATATGGTTTGGGGTATTAGGTTACGCCAGTTATCGCGTGAATGGGGTGTCGATGGATAGTGCTATGACCAAAGTTGGAGATGCAGCTCAAAAAGGATCAGATAGACTAATAGGCACACTAGGAAATAAGATGAAATAAAAGAGAAGAGCAAGCAATTATGATTTTTTATAATACGCTTGCTCTTCCTCGTATAAAGTACAATCACTGTGAGCTTTGAAGAAAGCTTCCTTCCATGACATAGACTTATCTAGTGTAGGTTTAGTTACTAAAGCTTCATTCACCTCTTCAAATGACATAGTTGTACTACTAAGAAGGGCATCACGCTCAGCTTCTACCTCAGCATGCAGACGATCACCTTTCTCATCTCGGTATGCCTGACGCCATTTTTTTAGAAATGCTAACATTTCAGCCTCTTTTGACTCAATGCGGTTAAATTACCATCAGATTACGCTTTTATGCAGACGGTTGCAAATCGAATCTTAAGCTTGACTGATTTTCACACAGGTTACGCCCAGTTTTTGTGGATAACTGTTTTAATGTGTTATAAAAACATAATGTTAAGTTGGAACTCGATGAAAAAACGGAAGGCTAAGTCAACTATGGCAACGAAAATTCACTATGATATTCAGCAAGTTAAAGTTAAAAGCGATAAAGAAAGCGCTCGACTGACCAGTCAGTGGGATCAGGCTCTACAAATCTGTCGTGACAAACCACTCGGAGAGGTCGCGAGAGCAAGATTAGCGTTTAACCTTGTCGATTACATCACAAGTGAAGATCTGCCTTTTCGCTTACTTATCACCCGTGCGCCACAAGCCATGGCCACCATCGTTGAGGAAACCCGAGTGTATAAAGAACATCGCGTCATTAATGGTAAACAAAGCGGGATGATTTACGCCAAAAGCGAACAAATGTTGCCAAGAGAAATCCGCTATACGAATGAGTTTGTGGCAACCCGCTACGTTGATGGGATAAAAACACCACTATCAAGCACTTCTCTCGTTGATTGCCTCAAGGCTGGAGAGGTCATAACACCACTCGATGGCATTTTGTTTTTAGGCTGTAAGCGCATCGCCAGTGACATAGCGCGCCTTAAAAAAGTCGAACCAACCATGAACATCGAAATGAAGCGCATCGAAGTATCGGACAGCTTCACAGACACAACAAGGAAGATGGCAAGTTACGGATGAATATCGAGGGGCTGCCATTGCCTTATTCGTCGTGTTTCGTGAGTCTCAAAAATAGTTGTATTGCATTCTGCAGGTAGGCATACACCAAACATAATATTGTTATAGGCGGCTTCTCACATCCTTGTACGTCCCTATAGCTGTACTCAATGCGCTCACTTTAACCCACAGCCCGAAAAGCCGCACTAGTCATTGTGCAAAATCCAATGAACACTTCGCAAGCACCAATATCATTGATATCACGACATTGCTGAGACGCTCGCAAATACTGCACAGCTGACTGACAATTCAAAGATTAACTGTCGATAATTTCAACTCTGGTACCTTGCCGTAAGATCAAAAAAATGTCGGGTAAGCGGTGCCCAAGCTTTTGCAAGTGCATGACCATCTTAGACTTATGATGCTCGTCTTTCGCCATATCATGCCCAAAATGCACGATTTTACAAAGCAGGGCTTGTTCTATGTGATCAAAATTTAACGTCAACTTAAGTAATGCCCGCTCTATCTGACGATAATTATAGGGCTTTGTTGACAGTGTTCTCGCTATGACACTCAACCCTAAATGCATAGCCATCATTCTATCAAGCTCACGCTGTATATCAGAACTGTCATCGATGCGGTTCTGATCATAGAAAGGGATTAAGTGGAGATAAAAGTGAGTAGGTTTGACATCGACTATCAAACGCTGGCGAACCGCCAGCGACGAGGCGTTAGGATAGCGCTCTAGAATACGCTCAATACGGCGCCTTAACTGGATATCATTGTGTTGACTCATCACGCCTCAAATCAGGGAGTTACGATAAAACTATCTTGCCACACCCCATCTTGCGCTTGACCATATTTTTATGATATGCGTCGTATAAATGACAAGCAAAAACGATAAAAAACTATTGATAATAAAGACATTTCCAATAATAAAAATCACTCTTCTTTATACGTGACATGCCAGCTTTCGCAATAAGATCAGGAGGGGAGAGCAAGGGAGCATAACCACAACATTACTTGGTGGCCGTAAAGTTTAGAGCGTTTAATCTAAATGATTTCTGCCCCAAAGTGTGTCACGACCGATGATTGACTAATTAATGGTGAGTTGATTTTGTAATACATATGCTAACTAACAACCCTAGAGTGCAGGTGTTTTTTTCGTAACCCATCACTCGTGTGCGTACAAAAATCACATAACCACCATATATGGCTTGAGTTGCTTAAAAAGGTTGAGCAAGATGGACAGAAGCAAATGACTATATCCCGACTGAAAAGCGTTATGCATAGGGGCAATTAATGACGAAAGCGAAACAAGCGTTAAGCATAAAAGGTGATACGTTTAACCCATTTCCAGAGCCATTTAAATCTCGCCTTGGTCAATCTGAATGCAGAAGTTTAGGTGATTCTTTTGGGCTCACTCAGTTCGGTGTGAATCTGGAAGTATTAGAACCGAATGCGCAGTCGGCTCTTCGCCATTGGCACACAAGGTCAGATGAGTTTCTTTATGTACTCGGTGGTGAGCTATGTTTAGTCAGTGATGACGGTGAGCAGACATTGTTTGCAGGAATGTGTATTGGCTTCCCTGCTAGGGTCGAAAATGGTCATCATTTAATAAACCGTAGTAGCGAACAAGCTAAATTTATAGTTATAGGGAGCCGAGTTGCAAAAGACGAAGCCCATTATCCAGATGATGATTTCAAATGGGTTGTTGAAAGTTCTGGTGAATGGACTCCCTCTAGAAAGAACGGCACACCATACTAGTGATTGGTAAGTAGTAGGAGGAAGACTATGATTCCAACAGCGATTCTTATTCATGTTCAAAATGTCGCATTGGGCATCGAGTGGTATCAAAAAGCCTTTCCTACAGCAGAATCTGTTTATCATCCTAGTTTCGACTTTACCGTGCTCAATTTAAACGGTTTTTCTCTTGAGATAGTGCAAGCAGACGAAAAAGTAGGCTCGGGTAAATGCGGGACAGTTTTATATTGGTCGGTAAACAACTTGGATAAAGCACTGGATCATTTTGAAGAACTTGGTGCAAAACTGTATAGAGGCCCAATGGCAATTGAAAATGGGCTTTTTATGTGTCAAATCGAAGATCCATTTGGCAACCTAATTGGCTTGCGTGGGGCGACGACGTTGCAAGTGGTTTAAATGGATTATAAAGGCCTTATATGCCATATCAGTTTAGGAGGTAAAATGGACATTTTGATCGAACAAGAAATAGAACTCCATCAATACCAAACTCGTCAGAACAAAGCTGACCTTGATCGTTTAATACACCCTAGTTTTACTGAAGTTGGTAAGTCAGGAGATAGCTACGATTTTACATCCATTATTCAAATGATGGATTTGGAAGAGCCTTCAGATATCCGCGTTCATTCTCAAAAGTATGAATGTATTCAACTTGAGCCTTCTATACAGCTTTTAAAGTATGAGTCTGCTCTTGTAAGTGAATCTGGAGAAGTTAGTGACTATGCCAAACGCTGTTCAATTTGGACATTTACGGGCACTTGTTGGAAGCTCAGGTATCATCAAGGTACGCAATGTAAACCTTTCAAACTCAGTTAGTAGTGATTATCCGAAATCTAATTATCTACTGAAGTTTGTCATTACGGGGGAGCTTAAAGTTTGTAACACGCCTCTGCCCCATTCCTTGTTGGCGATAGCAAACCACATAAGTCTCGCCTCAGTAGTTTTCGATATATTTTCTAATGCCAATCGTGAGGTGCGTAGAAATACCCCATCTTGTCGCATTTTCTCGTTACTGCTTTTGGTGTAACCCGTTATAATCTAGTAAAAACAGTATGTTATTCTAGAGGCTGGCGTTTGTTACATACATGAGAAATCCCAAAGTGGGATGTTTAATCACCCCACTCTGAGATCTAATAAATTAATATAAGCTAGGAGAGAACTATGGCTGTAATTACACCATCTGATTTGGAGTCAATTTGGCTTAGGCGCCTAATTGAAAAGCTAGGTGTAAGTGAAGAACCGAGAATTCTAGATTGTAAACCCGATCAAGGTGCCCAAATCAATGAGTGCTTTCCGAACGTTGAAGCTAAGGTTTCTACTACTGGTGGCGCAATTGTTTACGGGTGGCAAGTTTGGGAAACAGAGCATCTTATTGAAGCTGAGTTTCACGCGGTGTGGGCTTCTCCGTCAGGAGGCTTGTTAGATGTCACTCCCAAGGCTTTTCCATGCAAATCAATCGCATTTGTTCCTGACCCAAATACAAATTACGTTGGGCAACAGATAGATAATGTCCGTATCAACACATCTGGGAACGCCTTAGTTGATGATTTAATTAAGGTATGCGAGGCAAAATTCAAACTAGAGAATGCAGGTGAAAAAGCAGATATGTACGCCCTTAGCCTAAATGATGATGAAGCAAGCTACTGGCAATTTTTGGGACAAATGCGTGAAAATATAATGATTTTGCTTAGCAAAGGTTCAACACGGAATCAGCAGTGTTTTTGCGGCGCAGACAAGTATAAAAAATGCCACGGAAGAGTTTTAGTACAGCTTTTAGAGCGCTTATAAAAAGAGTATTAACGGGTACTTTACTCGTGGCGCATTTTTCTAAAAGCAGTGATTTTGCTGTGTCATTCAATTTTGGCAGGTAATTGCCCGTTATTCTGACGTTATAACTCAAGGGGGAATAGATGCAACCATTGAAGTTGGACATAAACGATGAGTCTGTAGCAGACTCGACAAAAATATATCGATACTTTTCATTTGAAGCATTTGTCAACTTAGTTGAAATGAAAAAGTTAACTTTTGCCAAAGTTACTACTTGGGAAGACCCTTGGGAGAATATCCTATCAAACTATGAGCTTGATATCGGGGGCAAAGTCAGCTCTACACAATATAGCGCAGATCAGTTCTTTTTTGGTCAATGCTGGACATTAAAGCAAGAATCAGATGCTATGTGGCGAATCTACTCGCCTAATAAGAGTGGTGTAAAAGTAGCGTCTACAGTAGGGAAGTTGAGAAAACTAACTGGCGTTCGTCGAGTTGGAGTGTCTATGGTTCGATATTATCGAGATATAGATGAATTAATGAATATGGTGCAACAAGATTATAGTCGCGGATTTACAACTAGGTATAAAAGAGTTGATTTCTCCCACGAAGAAGAAATAAGGATTCTAGTGCATCCTAATGACTCAACAGACGAAGACTTTCACGACAACACTCATGTAAATCTAGATATTCCAATAACTGACTTTTTAGACCAAGTTCAAATTGATCCTAGAGCACCTGCGTGGGTTGAAAGTATGGTCACTTCGTACTGCGATCGGATGCTAAAAAGCACAAATGTAGTTAAGTCAGAATTGTACACTAAAAATTTCAAAGGTAAGTTTGTGCGCAAGTATGAGCTATCTGAAAAATCTATATCATGGGAAGATTTAGCAAATAAAGCATGAGCAATGAAAAGAGTTATAACAAATAAAAATATGTGTCGCGCTGCCGACACTTTGTTTGAGTGTTGAACAAGCCCGTCCTTTGCCAAAACTCAGTTTATGCGAAGTGCATACCATAGAGCGCCGACTCTAACCCGTTTCTTCCCCAAAATGAGCTAGAGCCATTAGTTGCCCACTTCACAACAATCAAGTTTGACTTACTTGGTGTAATGCTTTTTGTGTGCACTTGCATAGGCATATACCGCACCCAACGGATGACTTAGAATGGTTCACCGATACATCTCAACGGAGTGAGATTCAAGTTACTAGGAAATTTTGAAGTTCACAATGGCTTTGATGAGGGGCCATTTTTTCGTCTAAGTTTGTTTCAGCCTACATTGTTTGATGTTAACTTTATGAAAATGATAACAAACAATAACTACATGGAAGATATATGTACATTCGTACAGTCGAAATTGAAAACTATCG
Source organism: Vibrio splendidus 12E03 (assembly GCF_000272105.2). GTDB lineage: Bacteria > Pseudomonadota > Gammaproteobacteria > Enterobacterales > Vibrionaceae > Vibrio > Vibrio splendidus_I. The sequence goes on along the minus strand of NZ_AJZD02000240.1, from coordinate 3,249 downwards.
AGCCTTCAAAAACTTCGAGATCAAATTTTCACCACTAAGCGTAATTATTGGTGAAAACGAAGCAGGTAAAACTAACCTATTCGATGCTCTTGCCTTGCCACTTAACAACAACGACATTAGCTTCAATAAGAAACGTCTCTCAGTATCGGATATCAACCGCGAAGCAATCAAAGAGTTTTACCAAGCGATCATCAACGGTAAGGACGATGATGAGATCAAGCTTCTGATTCCTAAGGTTCGAGTTGAGGTCGAGTTTACTGAGCCAAAGAACATTATTGAAGAAGGCGTTATTGGCAAGTGGATAATCGGAGAAGAAGCCGACGATAGCTACAAGATTCGTTACGACTTCAAGCCCAAAGATACAGAGCAATTTGTTAAGGCTGCAAAGGAGCTACTTGACGGTATCGGGGACATAAAAGATACACGCTGGTTCAACCTGCCAATTGAGCTGTACGACTACGACATAATACAAAGCAACAATGGGTTAAGGGTTAGCTATTCTGATTTAAGACTTATAGGCATCAACTCGATCAACGCTGAGCGTGATGACTTTGCCGAAAGTAACACTCAGAAATCAAACGACATCTTGACCAAGATGTTGATTTCCGCTCTCGAAGATTCCGACAAAGCCAAGATTAACAGCGCATACACTTCTTTTTTCGATGCAATTGAAAACACCGAGACATTCACAAAAATTGTTACACCTGATCCAGACTTCGAGAACTTCTTCGACGAGGTTGTTGATAAGCTTGAATGTATCCCGAACCTGCCTAATTTAAAAAGCATCCTATCCAACATTACTCTGAAATCGGGTGAAAGCTATCTGTATCAGCGTGGTCTTGGATATCGTAACCTCGTATACATCTACCTATTATTTGAGTTCTTTAGCGGCAACAAGAATGCACTCAACCTATGCTGTATCGAAGAACCTGAAGCACACCTCAGTGTCAACAACCTCCGCTTCGCAACTGACTTTATATACAAAAGCACACAAAAAGGCGGCTCGTCTCTACAAACGCTAATTAGCTCCCATAGTCCACTGGTCATTAATAAACTTGAGTTAACCAACGTGATCGTCCTATCTGGAAATAATGCGATCCACCTAATTGATAGTAAGAAACATCTTACTAACTACCTTCGTAAGCGACCAAACTTCGACATTCTAAAACTACTGCTGAGCAACAAGACTGTTCTCGTTGAAGGCACTACGGAAGAGATGCTGATTAACGCTATCCTCTATCGCAATAACGAAAATGTAAGCAGTCTTGAAGTTATTTCTATTGAGCAAACGGGCTTTACAACTTTTATGGACGTTTGGCTACAAGTCAACAAAGGCAATACTAAGAAGAAGTTAAGCATAATTCGAGATTATGATGACAATGACTCAACCAAAGATAAGCATCAAGAATACGATACTGATAACGACAATATTCGAGTAAGAACCACTACCAAATATACGCTCGAAGATGATCTTGCAGAGGCTGATGGAAACCTTGGCCGCTTGAACACACTTTTCAAGAAGAAGTTCAAAACCTCTGGTGATATGGCTGAGTTCCTGAAGAAAAGCAAAGCTGAAAGGATGCTCAGGATAGCTGATTCCATCTTAGATGAAGAGAACAAAGATCCGCTCTCGTTACCCAAGCACATTCAAGAAGCCTTGGATTTCATGAAATGATTGAAATTCAGATAGCTGGAGCAGGCGCAGGTAAGACTCATAGTCTGGCTGAGAAGATCATCGCGCACTACGACTCAACATCGCACAAGAAAATCTTTGCGATTACTTATACCAACAATGCCACGCAGAACATTTCTCAGGCGATTATCAGACAATTAGGATACTTGCCAGACAATATCGTAGTTTGCACAGTTCACACGTTTCTATTGAATGAGGTCATTTACCCTTACTCTCCTTTTGTTTTAAATGAAGTACACACTACCTCTTCACAATGCAAAACATTCTCAAACTTTCCTGCTGGAAAGTCTGCTGAGAAAAAACAAAGAGAAGCCAAGAGCACCATTTCAAGGCTAAAGAAAATTGGGGTAATACATGTCGATGAAACATATTCTGCGGCATGGAGAGTTGTCGATGAAAACTATTCAAAACACAACAGCCTGAAGAAGAAATCTAAAGTTAGGAAAGTTCATAAACTCCTAAGCAGTGCGATTGAAAAGATTTTCCTTGATGAAGCTCAGGATCTTGACGAAACCGCTCTTAAAGCTTTTCAAAAAATCGGCGAGAATTCTGCTGATATTTACATGGTAGGCGATCCCAAGCAAGCAATTGATTATCCGAAAGATTTCAAAGGTTGGCTAGCCAAAAACAAAGCCAACAAAAAAGTAAAAGTGCTGCCGAATATCACGACATCTCGTAGGGTTCCACAGAGGATTCTTGATCTATCAAATACCTTTTGCGCCAAAGGGCAAGAGCAGATCAGCTTGTCTGAAGTTGAAGGACGCCTCACATACATCACTACAGAAGATGACCATTATGACGCTGTACTTAGCCATCACATTGAGAATGGAAGTTTAGTTAGCATCTTCAGAAAAGAAGGTAACTACTCAACTAAACAAGCAGGAGCACTACCCGAGTTTGACCCTGAGGTAGAAGAGCTACTTACAGTAAAATTCCCCGAATACGAAGAAGGGGTGGTGATATATTCATTACAGCGTTTCTTTGCATCTTTGTTGTCCAAAAATGACAACAACAGTTCCATACGTAAATTTCTTGCCAAGCTCGAAATTCCGTATGAAAAAGAGTTGTTCAAAAATCTCTGCCGATCAGCTGAGCAATATAGTTCATCCAAGGACAATTCGGCTAAGTACACAATAAGCAGCATCCAGCGCACTAAGGGCTTAGAGTCTAAGGTCTGTGTATTAGTCTTAACACCAGCGATTTTCAAATGCTTAATGCAGGATGCTGTAACCAAGTTCAACAAGACTTGGAATATTGTTTACGTTGCATTAACGAGGGCTGAGTCAGAGCTTGTTGTTGCAGTAGACATGGATTTACTTGGCAACAAATACAACCACGATGACATTGTTAAAAGCCTTGAATCTATTGGGTTTGAAGTGTTAGACCCAAATCATCCAAACCACAAAACGAAGAAAAATTAGAGTGAACCTAATATCAACCCAAGATAATTGCCAAAAATCTGCTTTGTCCAGATTTTCCATACCTTTAGTTATTCATGAATTGCTAATTTAGGGAAGTCTCTAACACAGAATTGTCCGTGCGACCTGAGGTCGTAT
>NZ_AJZD02000239.1 GCF_000272105.2 Vibrio splendidus 12E03 | reverse complement strand
CAAGCTGTCTGGTTAGTTATTTGGATGGGGTTGCAACGCAACATGTCTATCAAAGAGGTATGCAGTTCATTAGACATTGCGCTTCAGCCTAAACCTGAAGATAGTTGGTCTCGTGTCGCACCTAGTGTCCTAACTGATTCACGTCGACGTCTAGATGAGAGCCCATTAGCAGCTCTATTTCACACAACGGTGAAGGCTTGGCACGGAAATATCCTTCAACAAGACAGAGACTTAGAACTTAATGTACTTGCTGTGGATGGAACAACATTTAGGTGTCAAGATTCCCCAGAGAACGCTGAAGAATTTGGGTTCATCT
>NZ_AJZD02000238.1 GCF_000272105.2 Vibrio splendidus 12E03 | reverse complement strand
ATCAATCCTGTTACGCCAACGCCTGTTCCACCTCCGACAACGACACCAAGCTCTGGCGGCAGCGGTGGTTCTCTTGGCTTTTTATCTCTACTTGGATTAGCGGTATTTGGACGTTTAAGCAGAAGTAAGGTGAGATATGGATTACAAAATCAACGACCCTGTGGTGTTGGAAATGTTAGAGGGGAATGATTGGCGCGTGATACGCACCACTTACCGTCAAGCCATACGACTGCTCAGAAAAACGCATCATCGCGGTTATTTGTTGTACCGCGAAGGACAGCGGTGGGATGGAACAACCTGACGCTTT
>NZ_AJZD02000237.1 GCF_000272105.2 Vibrio splendidus 12E03 | reverse complement strand
CAGAGAACGCTGAAGAATTTGGGTTCATCTCTAAAAAATTGAAACCTTACCCTCAACTTCGTTTAGTCGCTTTGATGTCAACAGAAACACGAATGATTATGGGGGCGGCTTTTGATGGTTGTCATGTCGGTGAAACGACCTTAGCTAAGCGCCTATTCAATGATATCCCCGCACACTCATTGACCTTATTTGATCGTTGTTATTTCTCGGCAGACCTTTTGTTGTCGTGGCAAGAGAGTGCGGAAAAT
>NZ_AJZD02000236.1 GCF_000272105.2 Vibrio splendidus 12E03 | reverse complement strand
TTGTTGTCGTGGCAAGAGAGTGCGGAAAATACTCACTGGTTAATGCCTGCAAAACGTAAACTACGCTATGAAGTGTTGGAGAAATATGCGGAAAACGACATGCTCATTTCAATGCCTATCTCTCCTCAAGCTCAACAGCAGAATCCGAATTTACCCGCACGTTGGGAAGCCAGATTGGTCCTATATCAAGAGCCAAAAGGTGAGATAAAAGGTTTTATTACTTCACTTACAGACCCTAGCAAATACTCACTAGAAAGCCTGCTGCGAGTCTATTGGCAACGCTGGGAGATTGAAGAGGGTTATGGTGAAATTAAACAGACTCAACTGCAAAGTCACGTCACTTTACGAAGTCGT
>NZ_AJZD02000235.1 GCF_000272105.2 Vibrio splendidus 12E03 | reverse complement strand
CAAAGTTCGATTTTTTGACAAAGACGGGAAGCCAGATCGAGATAAAGGTGTACTTTAATATCCGCTAATTAAGTAAAGAGAGCCTGCAAGCTCTCTTTATTTATAAATAGGCATTTTCACCTATTTTTTCGATGATTTACTAGGTTTTAGTGCCGGGTTATTACCTGGAGTTTTTTTGTTATCACGACGACGTTGATCAACTTTACCAGTTGAGTCTGCAATTGGTTTAGGACCTGGTTTAAGAGCCATAATAGTATTCCTTTCAAAGTTAAATAATGGATGAATAAACAGTGCATATTCAACCAGTAACCTAACACAAAAGTAAAGCTGTTCAAAGTTCAAACAACTTAGGGTTTCCCCCTCATTTATGATCGCTCAGTAAGTCGCTTATTTAACATAGTGATATCAGTATTATCATCAATAACCACATCCTCATATTTCACTCGCATTATCTTCGTTACTGGTTGAGAATCAAAAGTAAATACTGTGTTAGCTGGAGAGCATTCAACCAGTCCTTGAATATCAATTTTTAACTTAGGTTTCTCTGTAAAGAATGATTGTAACGTCGCTTCTTCGTTAGGAACATTCGAGATATCCATGTTTGATTCTTGATTTATGAGACAATCTGCACTTGATTTTTTTATCTTTTGAAGCAATGAGCATTGTGATTCTTTCAAAAGATCTATACGTTTTTTCAACTCCAAGGGTGAGCAATCTTTCATCCATTTCTTAATCTGCTTATCTACCACACCCAAGCGGCGAAGCCTGTTCTCATAGACACTCAGTAGTGCTTTGTCTTCATTACTATTCATCTATTGTAACTCCCCCCAATAACAAGTATTACAGTGAAGCATAAAAAAACCCAATAGCGAACTATTGGGCATTTTAATGAGTATAGATTTAATAATGTCATTTATTTAAGTAACAAATTGAATTTATGCTGCTTTTAATTGATTTTCATCTTCAACGTACTCTTTCAAATGAGTAAACGCTTTTGATGCCTGACTC
>NZ_AJZD02000234.1 GCF_000272105.2 Vibrio splendidus 12E03 | reverse complement strand
GCAAAAACGGTGGTTGGCGATGCTTATCACCACCTTGACGAACTCAATCAACTTATCGCCGATACTGAACAAGTCTTCGATTCTTTTGCCAAGGTCAGCGCTAATATTCAACGAGTGATGACGGTTCGAGGTATCGGGCCGCAAACTGCAACAGCGATACTCGCTTCGATAGGTAATGGCTCTCAATTTGATAAAAGTCGCGATTTCTCTGCTTGGCTAGGCTTAGTACCAAAGCAATATTCCACAGGAGGGAAACCTCGCTTAGGCCGGATAACTAAACACGGCGACAAATACTTACGAACACTATTAGTTCACGGGGCACGGACCGTGATTGCCAACCTTGGCGACAAGCAAGATAAGTTAAGTCAGTGGTGTCGAGGCGTTCTAGAGCGGAGAGGAATGAACCGAGCGATAGTGGCACTTGCCGCGAAGAACGCACGAATTATATGGTCGCTTTTACACAATCAAACCGAATATGAAAACTATGCTGCTTAAGTAAAAACCTAAGCAGCATAAAGAGTTAAACCCACCGGGTCATTGCAGACGCTAATGATGGAGATAGGTTAAGACCACTTGCGGAGAGCCTGTTAATGCGGCGGACACACTAGATGTCATCTAACGAATAAGGCACCGCAGTCGCGCAAAGTCATCAGGGCCACGACGTATGCGAATCGTCGATAAGTAGGCCGAATGTAGAGCGGCAGTCCAAAACCCATCAAGATAAGTTTAGCGGATGTTTGACAGCCGGGGGAATCCATGTAGCCCTGTTAAGGTGTGAGCAACGCAATACCGATGCTCCCGCATGCCACCTTAATCACTAGACGCAACGCATAGCAAAAATGCCACGCGTTGCGAATCACTCTTAAACAGTTTGTTATAACGCTCTTGCAGCGCAGAACAAGCTGAAAATTAACCTAAAACTCTGACTGCTGAGTTCACGCTGCCACCATACCCCCCTAGGTCTATAGCAATATGCCAACGACCCGAACTAGGTATAGGTAAACGAGTAAGAGATGTAGTGATATGACCGCCGTAATGCTTGTACCCTTGCCCATTTTTGTATCGGCTAAAATTAATGTTATCTAGTAAAAGTACATTAGCTGCATTGCCCCGCAAACTAACTTCGACAGATTGACCTTGCGAAAGGTTTCCTAAATCGTAGTGCTGAAATTTCATTTTGTATCTCCAGTAACTGTTGCAAACAACATGATATGCAACAAGGTTAATTTACTGTCGAGAAAGAAAATTGCCTACTAACTAAGATTTATGGTGTCCACAAAAGAGTTTTGAGAGCATTAAAGTTATAACGCCGCATTAAGGTGTGAGCAACGCTACCACTATACTTAACCATACCACCGTAAACACGAAACCCAACGATGGAATGAAAAATGCCAAGCGTTGGGAATCACTCTTAAATGCCTTGTTATGTTTTACCACAAACGACTGATTTATTTGGCAAAGAACTGCACTTTTGACCGTATTTCAAGAAGTCAGTCACACGCCAAAACTCACTGGGCCGCCAGATGCACCAAACATAAAACGCGTAAGTCCACTTCCCTGCCCAATGAGGCAACCCGACCAACGTTCAACAAGCACCCTCTCTTTCCAACCACAGCGCAGAACAATGTCAAATTGCCGAGGCAACTGCTAAGCCGAGGTGCCAATTGGCAAATACATTCAAAGCGACTTAGAGCCAGCAACATTTAAAACCAACCGCTACGACAAACTTAGGGTAATCAATAAACAGAAGCTTATATAAAAATAATATGTGACACTCCGCCAAAATAAATGCAATTGATATTCATTATCACCTGCACGTACTGTACATTTCGAACTGGGAATGTTCCCAAATAAAAATAATAGGAAGTATCATGAAAACGATAAAATTGCTTGGCCTAATGACATTTATTGCATCATCTGTTGCCTCTGCAAACACAGCCATTACTTTTCCTGGAGAAGGCAGTTCGGTGCCAAATGCACCAGTCACTTTCCCAACGTCTTCAAAAACACCAATCACATTTTACAATGGCTATACCATCAAAGATGGAATTTTCCGTTCAGAAGTAAACACATGTGTTGTTGAAGTCAATAATCCCGAATACGAAGCAAAACTGATTTGGGAAGGAAAAACGCCGAAGCTGCTTATTGTGGGTAACACCGACCCATTCCCATGCCGCGCAGGCTTTACCGAGGCAATGGAAGTCGATCTAACCGCATTTTTGCAAAATATTCCAACGCATATCTTTGAATATTTGGAAGTGGCAAACCGCGTAAATATGCAGCGTAGCTTCTAACTTCCACACGGACGCCTACCAAATCAGCCGCCAGATCTTCGGATCTGGCGATTTGCAAAACATAACAGCTATATTAGACAGAATAATTCTGCATTTTGTCCCTGAAACAATTCTGTCTAGTTTCCAAGACACACTACACTTAGCCCAAAAACTCATTTAATAACATCATCTTACCTACTTTTCTTCGTATCAAACATGACAAAAAGCAGAAATTTTCCATATAGTTTCGGCAAAATGCAGAAAACTCCCTAATGTGTGAGTAAACCGCAGTTCAGGCAATGAAGGTGTTATCTTGGGAATCGTGTTCTCAAACAAAACGCCAACATGATTGTCGGCATTTTTGCTTTAGGTATGGATAAGTGAGAGGTAGTAACTACTTCGCCATGGTACTCAAAAACTCGGCTTCGAACTCTTCATCGGCTTCTCTTGTTAGGCACTCCACCAGCCAGTCGATGCTTTGATGGTCGAGCTTACTGTTCACCACGAAAGCTTGCTTTACGCCAGACTGACCCAGCTTGGCAGAGCCGTAGTTCTTGAATGATTTGTTGCCGTGGTAATGGAGTGATTTGATCGCCTCTGCGTTCGGCTCTGGTAAGGCATCGAGTGTGTTGGCCAGTTGAATCACCAGCTCCATTGGGTTCTTGGATGATGAGATGCGATACAGAAAACCGCCCTCCACTCTTTGGCGCACCCAGTAATCAAAGCCGCTGCAATCCATCACCTTGTCACTGACCAATGCGGCTTCGCTGCGATAGCCACACGGTTCAACCACCACTGGGGTGTGTTTAAACTCTGGCTGGCCAGATGCAGCATCGGTATGAGGCAAGATCAAGTCACACGGTTTGCTGTCTTTGGCGGTCGTTGCGTTCCAGTGGATAGGCATGAAGACTTGTTCGCGGCGCATCTCTTTGGTCACCACTAAGCGCGCTTGGCACTCACCTTGTGCGCTGCGCACTTTCACCACCGGATTAATAGTCGCGTGGTTGAAGGCATCTAGCCCGAATTCATCTAAACCAAGCTCTGCAACCGTATCTGGATGCATGGCGACAAAGGGTTCTGGTGTGTGTTCACCTAAACCTGCGGCTAAGCCCGTGCGGCTCATGGTGTGCCATTGGTCTCGGATTCGGCCTGTGTTCATGATTAGGGGGAATTCGACGCTGGTATCAGCAATCGGCTTGTCGTGTTCAACGGCAATAAACTGCGCTTTGCCAGATTCAGTAAAGAACTCGCCATCGGTGAACATGCGCTGTTCAATGATCTCTGGTTGATATTCAAGTACTGGCCACTGTTGTGGAGTGAGTTCGCCATAGCCTTTCTCATCTAGCTGAGTAAGCCCGATTAAGCACAAGTCACGCGTTTTACCTGTTTCATTACCTAAGGCTGTCATCTCGCAATACTCTTTGAAGATCTCACCTTCGTGACGGTAATCAAACTGCTCTTTGAATCCCATCTTTTGCGCGACTTCTTTTAATATCCACCAATCAGGTTTGGCTTCACCAGGACTTGGTAATACGCGGCGTTGGCGTGAGATTCGACGCTCAGAGTTGGTTACAGTGCCCGACTTTTCACTCCACCCTTGCGCGGGCAGCACTACATCGGCCAAGCGTGTGGTTTCCGTATCGGCAATGCAATCCGACACCACCACAAACGGGCACTTCTCTAATGCGGTTTTGATTTTTTCGCTATCTGGCAAACTCACGACAGGGTTAGTTGCCATGATCCACACGGCTTTTATCTTGCCGTCATTCATCGCATCAAATAGGTCGATGGCTTTTAAGCCTGCGTGAGTCGCTAAGCTGTCGGTTTGCCAAAACTCGCTGACGGTTTGGTGTGATTGCGGATCACCAAATTCAAAGTGCGCCGCTAAGGTATTGGCTAAGCCACCCACTTCTCGCCCACCCATGGCATTTGGCTGGCCTGTTACTGAGAAAGGCCCCATGCCCGGTTTACCGATTTTTCCGGTCGCTAAATGGCAATTAATAATGGCGTTTACCTTGTCGCACCCTTGTGTGGATTGGTTAACGCCTTGCGAATAGATGGTGAGCACTTTCTCATTAGAAGCAAACAGCTTGTAGAACTGTTCTAGTTGTTGCTCTGTAAGCCCTGTTAGTTCGGGAACGCTTTTGTCGCCCCAGCCTGACTCGGTATAACGGTAATGAGTTGCGGATCGAATGGCTTCCGTAAAACCTTGGGTGTTGTGTTCAATGTAGTCAGTGTCGAGTTGGTCGTTGTCATCTAAGTAGGCTAGCAAACCATTGAACAGTGCGACATCTGAGCCTGACTCCAACGCCAAGTGCATGTCAGCAATTTCACAGGTGTCGGTATAACGCGGGTCGATGACGATCACTTTCAATTCAGGGTTGGCTTGTTTTGCGGCTCTTAACCTTTGGAAAAGTACCGGGTGACACCATGCTAGGTTGGAGCCTGTAATCACGACTAGATCGGCTTGCTCGAGATCTTCATAACAAACAGGTACTGTGTCTGCGCCAAATGCACGCTTATGCCCGACCACGGTTGAAGCCATACATAGCCTAGAGTTACTGTCGATGTTGCCACTACCAATGAAGCCTTTCATCAGTTTATTGGCAACGTAATAGTCTTCGGTAAGCAGCTGACCAGACACATAGAACGCAACCGAATCGGCCCCATATTCTTCGATGGTTTGATTGAATTTGTCTGCGACCAACTGAGTGGCACTGTTCCAATCCAGCTCTTGTTTTTGCTCATTCTGAATATGAGCAGGCTGTGTAAGACGACCTAAAGGCGTGACGGTGTCACCGAGGGCAGTTCCTTTAGTACACAGCTTTCCGTAATTAGATGGATGATCTTTATCACCACGCACTTCTAGTTTTCCTAGCGATGTCGGTCTCGCTTCTATTCCACACCCTACACCACAATAAGCACAGGTTGATTTTATCCAGCCGCTGTTTGAATCGGTCATCCGTTTCTCGCTCAATTATCCATAATTGTAATAATTCAAACCAAGCAAATAACACGCCACTTCATAGCAATCAACAAGCGAGAAATATTTACCAATAAAAACAAAAGTTTAATAAAAGAAAACCTATCAGAAATGATCAAAATAGAAATTAACCACGATAGAAACTTAATTTTTGCACCATCTTGCAGAAAGTTGCACCACAAATGCTCATTTATATAAATCTAACAAAAAATTTACATACCACTTTAGGGGTAATCGCGTGCCACCAGCATTTTTTAAGGCATTGAAAAAAATGAATTAATTTTTATTTAAATGAACAAACCGTAATCTGGCACCCTCCTTGCTCAACTAAAAACCAAGAGTTAGAAAAAACATTTTTTGTTTTTCTTGATGATTATGAATTGAGTGGAATCTCAACCCGGTATTCATTTACTAACTACTAGAAATTAGATGCTAGTGATGATAACGCCGAGAATAAGGAATGGATTATGAGCAAGAAGAAAATCGTCGTTGTTGGTAACGGCATGGTTGGACACAAATTTATCGACAACATCCTGCAATCAGACAGTGATGAATTTGATGTGACTACTTTTAGTGAAGAGCCAAGGTTAGCGTACGACCGTGTTCAACTGACGGCTTACTTTAATGGTAAAAGTGCTGATGACCTGTCATTAACCAGTGAAGAGTATTACCAAAGTAACGGCGTGAACTACTTGTTGAACCAGAAGGTTGCCAAGCTAGACACTGCCAATCAACAAGTCATCACTGAAAGTGGCCACGTTGAAAGTTACGACAAGCTAATCTTGGCGACGGGCTCTTTCCCTTTTGTTCCCCCTATTCCCGGTAACGACCAAGAACACTGTCACGTTTATCGTACTATTGAAGACTTAGACGCAATTGAACTATCAAGCAAAGGTAGCAAGTCTGGCGTGGTGATTGGTGGTGGTCTGCTTGGCTTAGAAGCCGCAAACGCAGTCAAAAACCTTGGCTTAGAAACCCATGTGGTTGAATTTGCGCCTCGCCTGATGGCGGTTCAATTAGATGACGGTGGCGGTGCCCTACTGCGCAGAAAGATTGAAGACCTTGGTGTGCAAGTTCATACCCAGAAAGCGACCTCTGAAATAGTCGACGGTGAAAACGCTCGCTACCGCATGAACTTCGCCGATGGCACCCATTTAGAAACCGATATGATCGTATTCTCTGCGGGTATTCGCCCTCAAGATGCCCTAGCTCGCAGCTCTGATATCGCCATTGGTGAACGTGGCGGCATCGTGATTAACGATCACTGCCAAACCAACATCGACAACGTGTATGCGATTGGTGAATGTGCGCTTTGGGACAACAAGATCTTCGGCTTAGTCGCCCCTGGCTATTCGATGGCGAAAATCGCGGCTGCGCATATCTTATCGGACGGAACGAGTGACGCTGCATTCACTGGCGCAGACATGAGCACCAAACTCAAACTGCTTGGCGTCGATGTTGCCAGTATTGGTGAAGTACACGGCAAGACGGAAGGCGCTCAATCGTATACCTATAACGATGAAATCGAACAAGTGTATAAGCGCCTAATCATCTCAGCTGACGGCACAAAGATTGTCGGTGCGGTATTGGTCGGTGATGCAGAAGCCTATGGCTCGCTACTGCAAATCAAGCAAAACGATATGCCCCTTCCTGAAAACCCATCAGTGTTGATTTTGCCTAATGTGGCCGATGATTCAGGCTCTGCAATGGGTGTTGAAGCTCTGCCTGATAGCGCTGTGATTTGTTCATGTTTTGATGTGACTAAAGGCGACATTAAAGACGCGGTATCTGCTGGCTGCACCACGATGGCTGCACTGAAAGAAACCACCAATGCTTCAACAGGTTGTGGTGGTTGTTCTGCCCTTGCGAAACAGGTTCTCGATAGTGAGCTGAGTAACTTGGGTGTCGAGGTATCTAATGATATCTGTGAGCACTTTGCTTATTCTCGTCAAGAGCTTACCGACATCATTCGCGTCAACAAGATTAAGACATTTGATGAATTGTTAGATTCTCACGGAAACGGATTGGGCTGTACCGTGTGCAAGCCAGCAGTCGGTTCAATTTTAGCTTCGTACTGGAACGATTACATCCTCGAAGATCAACACATCGAACTGCAAGACACCAACGACATTTACCTCGGCAACATGCAAAAAGACGGCACCTACTCTGTGGTTCCGCGTATTGCGGGCGGTGAAATCACACCCGATAGACTAATCGTGCTTGGTGAAGTCGCTAAAGAATTCGACCTTTACACCAAGATCACCGGTGGTCAGCGTGTCGATTTGTTTGGCGCACAGCTTAACGAACTGCCTATCATCTGGAAAAAGCTGATTGATGCAGGTTTTGAAACGGGCCACGCCTACGGTAAATCGGTTCGTACCGTGAAATCGTGTGTCGGTAGCACATGGTGTCGATACGGTGTCGACGACAGTGTTGGCTTAGCGATTCGTCTTGAGAACCGCTACAAAGGCCTGCGTTCACCACACAAGATCAAGTTTGCGGTTTCAGGCTGTACTCGTGAATGTGCCGAAGCGCAATCCAAAGACATTGGTGTTATCGCCACCGACAAAGGTTGGAACTTATACATCTGTGGTAACGGCGGTATGCGCCCTCGCCATGCTGACCTATTCGCCACTGATTTAGACGAAACCACACTCCTTAAATACATCGACCGCGTTTTGATGTTCTACACACGTACCGCAGACCGCCTACAGCGTACATCGGTATGGATGGAGAACCTTGAAGGCGGCATTGAATACCTCAAACAAGTCGTGATTGAAGACAAGCTCAATGTAGCTGAAGAGCTCGAAGCGGACATCGCACTCAACATCGAGAAGTACCAGTGTGAGTGGAAAACCACCATCGAAAACCCTGAAAAGATGAAGCGCTTCCAGCACTACATCAACAGCGAAGAGATGGACACTAGCCTTTCATTCATCAAAGAACGAGAGCAGCGTTTTCCTAAACCAAACATTAGCGCGTCTTTAGATTCGCAACGCGATGAAAAGCTAACCAAGGCTGACCAAATAGAAGTGACTGAGGTTTCGTAACCGTTAAGAGAACAGAGTGAGACAAAACGTTCGACATAAAACGCAAGGAAGTGACTGGCATGCTCAGCAAGTCACTTCCCCGCTAACTCCAATAGAGACAGTAACGGCAACTCGAAAAACCAAGAATTTTAACAAGTTAGTACACAAATAATTAAAGACTCAATTTTAGACTAGGAGAAAGTCATGGAAAATTGGACAACCGTATGTAGCACCCGGGACTTAACCCCAAATGGTGGAATTTGCGCCAAAGTAGACGATAACCAAGTGGCTATTTTTTACTGCAAGCGCAGCGACACGCTTTATGGACTCTCTAATTACGACCCTATCGGCAAGGCGAATGTTATGTCACGTGGTATAATTGGTTCATTAAGCGGTGAGCCTTACGTAGCCTCGCCCTTATACAAGCAGCATTACCACTTAGAAACTGGCGCGTGCCTTGAACAACCAGACCTCAAGCTCGTGAAATTTGAAGTTCGCAAGCAAGGAGAGCAAGTACAGGTTCTCGCACCACTTGCTATCGCCAGTTAACTAAAACGCCGACACCATCATGCAAACGCTTATTGGCGTGCGCAATTTCGGCACAAGGTTTATGCACATTAAAGCGTTCGAAGTTCGGAAGTAACGCAGATGCACAAACCGGGTAATTTTCCAGATTTAAAGGATTTAAACCATGGATAACACTAAATTTTCGCTGCTTTCATTTACGGGTAAGATGAAGGTCTTACACCTAAGCTGGATGGCCTTTTTCATTACCTTTGTTGTGTGGTTCAACTTTGCCCCACTACTGCAAATGGTAAAAACTACGCTTGGTCTTTCTACTGAAGAGATCAAAACCCTCCTGATCCTCAACGTTGCATTGACCATTCCGGCACGTGTCGCCATAGGCATGCTAACCGATAGATACGGCCCTAGGTTGGTCTACTCTTCGCTACTCGCGGTCTGTTCGATCCCTTGTTTCATGTTTGCTCTGGCAGACTCTTTCATTCAAGCGGCCATCGCTCGTTTCCTACTGGGCTTCATTGGTGCAGGTTTCGTTGTCGGTATTCGTCTTGTGTCTGAATGGTTTCCACACAACGAACTGGGTACAGCAGAAGGTATTTACGGCGGCTGGGGTAACTTCGGTTCAGCGGCAGCAGCGTTCACACTTCCAACCCTCGCTCTAGCGTTTGGTGGTGAAGACGGCTGGCGTTATGCGGTTGGTATTACTGGCGTAATGAGCTTAGCGTTCTCGTTTATCTTCTACAAAAACGTGTCAGATACACCAAAAGGTTCTACTTACTTCAAGCCTGCTCAAGTAACAGCAATGGAAGTGACATCAAAGGGTGACTTTTTCTTCCTACTTATTATGAAGATCCCTATGTATGCCGCTTTAGCGCTACTGACTTGGAAGCTATCACCAAGCAATATCAACATGCTTTCTGACATGGCCGTCTACTCTGTATATGCAGGTTTAGCTGCGCTTTACGTGTACGAAGTGTCGCAAGTTTGGAAAGTGAACAAGAACGTATTTAAAGAAGAAGTGCCAGAGATTCACCAGTACAAGTTCAAGCAAGTAGCGGTACTTAACGTACTGTACTTCGCGACATTTGGTTCTGAATTGGCTGTTGTTTCTATGTTGCCACTGTTCTTCTCTGAAACCTTTGAATTAACACCGGTTCTTGCAGGCATGGTTGCATCGGCTTATGCCTTTATGAACCTAATGTCTCGCCCAGGTGGTGGTTGGATTTCAGATAAATTCGGTCGTAAACCAACACTGCTTATTCTAACGATTGGTCTTGCTGTGGGTTACTTTGCAATGGGTCAGGTAGACAGTACATGGCCAGTATGGCTAGCGGTTGTTGCTGCAATGGCGTGTTCTTTCTTCGTGCAAGCGGGTGAAGGTGCAGTATTTGCGACAGTACCTCTTATCAAACGCCGTATGACAGGCCAGATTGCTGGCATGACGGGTGCTTATGGTAACGTGGGTGCGGTGGTTTACCTAACGGTACTTTCATTCGTAAGTTACCAGACTTTCTTCCTTGTGATTGCTGCAACGGCGGTTCTTGGCTTTGTTACTCTGATGTTCATGGAAGAGCCCAACGGTCAGATCGCTGAAGTGAACGACGATGGTAGCGTGACACTAATCAACGTATCTAGCTAACCACTCATTGAATCGGGAGGAGTAACCGGGCTGCGACACTTGGTTACTTCGTTCAAAGGCTCTGCATTCGCTAGAGCTTTTGTTCTTTCTCAGATGTGCTCTCAAGCAGATGAGAAAACGGCAGTTAAGAAGAAGAACAGTTATGACAATTTCATTCAGCCAAGGGCAAGTCGTCACGCCGGAATCAAACAACCAACTCACACTCAAGTTTGGTGGTTATTCGAATAAAGGCATACGTGATGAAAACCAAGACGCCATCATTGTAAAATATCCGAAGACTCGTGCAGAACAAGAACTAAAAGGCAGTGTTGCCTGCATAGCCGACGGAGCCAGTTGCAGTGAACACGGTCAGAAAGCCAGTCACACCAGTGTGATGCAGTTTATTGACGACTATTACGCGACCCCACAAAGCTGGAGCATTCAGCGTTCGGCGCAAAAAGTTCTAACCTCACTCAATTCTTGGCTCTTCAACACCTCTGTTTCTAATATTCATTCCGCACAACAAGTTAACCACAATGCCTTAGTTTCGACTTTCAGCTGTGTGATATTGAAATCGAACACCGCTCATCTATTCCATGTGGGTGACAGCCGCATTTACTTGCTAAGAGATGGAGAATTACGCCAACTGACCCGTGACCACACTCGTAAAAATATGGGACAGAAGCATTATCTTACACGCGCCTTAGGCATGGATAACCAACTCAACGTTGACTATCAAACCCTACCTATCAAGAAAAACGACTGCTTTATACTGACATCTGATGGCGTGCACGAGTTTGTTTCTCCCAACACCTTCAAGGAACACATCGACAAACCCGGAGCGGATTTCGAATACGCCGCACAAAGCATCTGTAACACCGCTTTAAGCCACAATAGCTCAGACAACGTCAGCTGCTTGATTGTGCAAGTCAGCCATCTGCCTAAGCCTTCGCTGATTGAATTCCATGAGAAGCTAGCTAAACGTGCCATCCCACCCGCTTTAAAACTCGGGCAAAGTATCGACAACTTCATGGTACTTGAGGTGTTGTATGCAGGTTCAAGAAGCCATGTGTATCGTGTGATGCAGAAAGAGACACAAACCGAGTTCGTGCTGAAAGTCCCTTCTGTTCAATATCACGATAGCCCTTCTCAACTCAGAGCTTTCTTTAATGAACAATGGGCGGGGATCTTGTTAAAAAATAAGAGGGTAATGAAGGTTTACCCGACGCCAGAGAACTCGCAATTCTTATACCAAATCTGCGAATGGGTAGAAGGCATCACCCTAAGACAATGGATGTACGACAATCCAAAACCGTCACTCAATGAAGTGCGCGACATACTAGAAAAGATCACTCAAGGCATCCGAGTATTACAACGTGCAGACATGGTGCACCGAGACTTAAAGCCCGAGAACATCATGATTCAACGTGATGGTGAGGTAAAAATCATCGACCTTGGTGCGGTATTAGTGAGAGGCCTTGAAGAGGGAGAGCTCACCGACAAAGACGACACTCCATTAGGCGCGGTCAATTACATTGCACCCGAGACCATCAAGCACAACAGCGCGACCACCAGCTCGGATCTTTTCTCTATCGCTGTGATCGGCTATGAGATGCTAACAGGTGCATTGCCCTACTCTGAAATGACGGCACAATCGCTTAAACAATCACGCCATCATCAATGGGAATACCAACCGCTGACACAAAAGCGAACGGATCTACCGGCTTGGATTGATTTGGTTTTACAAAAGGCGTGTGCAGAATCCCCGACCGAGCGATATCCGGTTTTGGGCGATTTTGTGGCAGACCTTTACACACCCAACCAAAATCTGATGAAACACAAAGCCAAGCAACCATTGATAAACCGCCATCCCATTCAGTTTTGGAAGCTGTTGGCCCTACTTTTAGGCTTAGTAGCGCTGGTTGAGTTTGGAATCTTGATTCAGTAGCCATGTCCATCGACAATTCATAAAAAAGAGCGAAAAATTAAAAGCTAAATATTTCAGCATCTTATCCAACTAAAAAAGCTAAAGATTTATCAAGATAAGCACTTTAGCTTTTTTCTGTCCTATTCCGCACAATTCGCTTCTCCTTTCCTACCCGAGCCTCTAACTTGAGCATCAATTCACCAAGACGTGAAAAACAATAACAACATAGTTAACTCTCAGCCTTTTTAATAGGAACCAATGATGCTTAATAAAACAACACCACTTTTTGCTTTTGCTATTCTAACCACAGCGACAACGTTCAACGCTAACGCCGCTACGAACTATGAACCGTTTATCGGTATTGATGTTGGTACACGTTTAAGTGGGCAAATGGAATCAGAGTCCACGTTTTACGGGACTAAAGGTAAAGCCGACTTATCTTCATCAATGGTATTTGGCGTCGAAGGCGGTATGACAATCAACCAGACTCATCAAATTAGTATTGGTTATGATTACCGCGGTACCAGTGTCGAAAATAATGAAAATAACGATGATGAACTTGAAGTAGGCACCCTATTTACTAAATACAACTACATCGTGCCTATTACACAAAAACTCGCTTGGACAGTGGGCGGCAAACTTGGTTATGAGATGTTCAACTCAGAAGCAGAATATGATGTAGATGATCTAAATGGAATCGTCCTTGGTGTTCAAACAGGACTCGACTACCGCTTTCATGCTTGGAGCATAGGTACCGAAGTAAACTACGTTTACCACACCAATGAACTTGAAGCCAAATGGACTGAAGAAGACGGTAAGACCTACAAAAACACCCAAAAGGTGGGTGATGAGTGGTTACTAATGGCGAACGTAAAATACCACTTTTAACACAGATAGAATTGATTCCCTTTATCTCCCGGTCAGCCGGGAGATATCATTGTTTTGGGCTTTATCTTTACTGAAGTAGTCTATAGCTTGCTATTGCCGAACTCGGCTTAACATCAAGTAGTTCCGCTCTCTCGAAATGACATCGACTCCTTGACCATGATAAATCAATTCGTTTTTCGACGTACCCGACAGGAACATTGTGGTATAGCTCGCTGCTTGGTAACCATCTAATACCTCAGTGGTTTGAATGGCTTCAGTATTGTAAGAAAACTCAAATTCGCCATCGAAAGATTTGGTTATTTTGCCGTCCACTGAGAACAGTGCGACGCCTTCTAAACCATCCCCTTCTATCGATATCGTTGACTCTATATGGCTTCGATACAAATCAACTTCAATTCTTTCTCTCCAAACATGCATATCATCAGAATATTGTTGTACCTCAGTAATGTACCTACCATTAAGCAAAAGCTTTTTACTGAGCACGTAAAGTGACGCGCCATAAAGAGCAACGGAAGCAATCAGAAGAGCGAGCCAAGGTTTTAAACTAGATTTTAAGCTAAGTTTTATCAAACTAGATTCATCAGGCTATTCATCATTGAACAACCCCTCCTTTATTTCTGGCAGAGCCTCAATTTCAAAAAAGTAGTTCTCGCTATGATGACGCTTTTTGTCATAAACAGAGAGATTGTAGAGCCCCGCTTTTTCACCAATGAAATAAAAACAATCACATTCGAAGCGTTGAATCACCGCCTCAAGGTCAGGCGAAATAATCATGTCTTTGCGTTTCAACAGTTCATGAGAACCGATATCCACCACTTCATAATCTTCGTGTAAATAAGGCATTAAGTGAGTGTTCGTCACCCGTAAGAAGTTCAAGCAAGATAAGACAATGAACACAATAGAAACTGACGCCAACAGTATCTTTGCTAGTTTAGTCGCGTTGAAACGTCGAGCACCTGATGGTTTTGTTTCGAGGGAGGCTTGATCGCAATACAGCATGTAGCCGACACCTGCAATCGTGCGTAACTCAACGGATTCAGACATAGCGATGGCAAGTCTAAGCTTTTGTACTGACTTTTGGAGAGAGGAATCCGTGACGATGGTTTCAGGCCATCCCGCTTGCTTTAGCGTCTCTTTACTCAGGACTTGGTTTGAACTGTCTAAGAACGCTTTAAACAAAAGACATTCATTGTAATTCAATGCCCGTTCTGCACGATCTTTTGTGATGGTCATCTTTTCGATATCGAAAACCAAATCACCACAAGAGTACTGCTTATCCACTTTGAGCTTTCCCACCAAGATGTTAGCTAAATGACTGTTTATTGTAGTTGAAAAGTGACGAATGGACATTAGGTTAAGTGCACTGATCAGACCAAGACATATGCATTCCCGAAACTGATCCATCCCACATGCAACTGATAACTATCACCCATAAAAAAAAGCCTCAGTACCTTAAAAGTCACTGAGGCTCTCTTAAACTTGAATCGTCGGCGCGTTAAGTGCGTCTCACTAAGCTTCTCGGCACTAGTTCAATGCCAGCTTGGTAACGTTTAGCCGACGCATTCAAAGCAAGTGCAAAGGCGCTGTCTGCAATCACTTCGAATTGCTGTGGCAGTGAGTGGACTTTAAAAGGTAAGAAATCCAATAAACGATTATCACCAAAGGTTGCTAGCTTTACTTGGCTGATCAGCTCTGGCTTTTCGACCATCACATCCAGCACACCTTCTAATAAGGTGTAAGACATA
Source organism: Vibrio splendidus 12E03 (assembly GCF_000272105.2). GTDB lineage: Bacteria > Pseudomonadota > Gammaproteobacteria > Enterobacterales > Vibrionaceae > Vibrio > Vibrio splendidus_I. Next base: position 66,293 of record NZ_AJZD02000234.1, on the reverse strand, counting down.
GTGACAATCGCATCGGGTACTGTGTCTTTGGCAATCCACTCTTCAAAAACCTCGCGCCCTGATTCTCTATCAAAGTGTTCTCCATAACCCACAACCATCGGCTTGTTGTTTGTTAATCCTGTTTGTTGAGTATGCGCTTTATTCGCCGCTTCAAAACCCAACTGACGTTCACGCGAAATGTTTAGGTCAGGTAACGCGCCGATTAAACCAACACTGTGAATGTTGTCATCGAGAATTGAATGCGTCAGTTCAAAGGCGGCTTCGAAATCTTCACTGATCACGCAGGCAAAATGTTCATCGTCTAACGGACGGTCAATCGCAATCACAGGCGTTCCCGAGTTTTGCAACTTCAAGTAAAACTCGTTAGCGTCTGGCATAGAACTCGCCACCAGCAAAGCATCAATACGACGGCTCACCAACGCTTCCGCTACTTTGCGTTCAGTTTCGGCGTCATCATCAGAACAACCAATCAGGATTTGATAGCCCACTTTACGTGAGTTCTGCTCTATCAGTTTTGCCAAGCGCGCGTAACTGCTGTTTTCTAGGTCAGGAATAATCAAACCAAATGAACGGCTATTACCAGCACGCAGCGACGAAGCAGCATGGTCTGGACGGTAGTTATACTCGTCTACCACCGCCATGACTTTCTGCTGAGTCTTTTCACTGATTCTGTATTTCTGCGCCTTGCCGTTGATGACATAACTGGCCGTGGTTTTCGATACTCCAGCCAATTTAGCAATTTCATCAAGTGTCATATGGGTGACCTGTATTTTGTGCGTAGGATCATATAACCAATGATCTGATCCTCGGATTAGTTGAATTATATGCTGAATCGATTCAGTATAAAAGCTGAAAGGATTCAGCAAAATCTGAAAAGTGACTTCAATCATCCTTTTGTATGGATTGAGCGTCATTTGTTGTGATTCAACTTCTCGTTATGAACGAAACTGAAATTACGACACGCAGCAAAACTATTTTGAAAACCAAAATCGGCTTTGCTGAATTTTTTTACACTAAATGCTGAACCGATTCAGCCAAGATAAAACAAAGAGCAAGCAACGGGCAAATATTGCTCTAGACTGAATCGTAGCGATACACAAATTCTCAAGCGATACGCTAAAGAGGCACCATGCTTAAATTATCAAAATCTGACATCACTCTTGGTCAAACGGCCGATGACAAATTCAAAGCAATCCAAAACATTGCTGGCGACCTGACAGCTAAAGGTTTAGTTGACTCTGGTTACGTTGAAGGAATGCTGAACCGTGAAAACCAGAACTCTACGTTCCTAGGTAACGGCATCGCGATTCCTCACGGAACGACGGATACTCGTGACCTAGTGAAAGAGACAGGCGTTGCAGTACACCACTTCCCAGAAGGTATTGATTGGGCAGACGGCAACCGTGTTTACGTAGCAATTGGTATTGCAGCTAAATCTGACGAGCACTTAGGCATTCTTAAGCAACTAACGAAAGTGCTAGCGGCTGACGGCGTTGAAGAGAAATTAAAGCAAGCGAAATCAGAAGACGAAATCATCGCCCTACTTAACGGCGAAGTTCAGCTAGAAGCAGACCTAGACGCTTCTTTAGTTCAGCTACTGTTCCCTGCAAGCGACATGGTTCAAATGTCGGCAGTGGCAGGCGGCCTACTTAAGAACACAGGTTGTACAGACAACGCATTCGTTGCTGACCTAGTAACAAAAACACCGACTCACCTAGGCCAAGGCCTGTGGTTGTTGGGCAGCGATAAAGGCGTAACACGTACTGGCGTATCTTTCGTTTCAACAGCGAACCATTGTGAATACGAAGGCACACCAGTGAAAGCATTGGTAGCATTCGCCGCTTGTAACAGCGCACACCAATCTATTCTGGCAAACCTAAGCAAGATGGTTTTCGAAGGTAAACAGCAACAACTGTTAACTGCTGATGCCGCACAAGTGATTGGCCTTCTAAAAGGTGAAGCGGTTTCTACAGCGTCTCAAGACGATGACAACTGCGCAGTATTCAAAATCAAAAACGCACACGGCCTACACGCTCGTCCAGGTGCAATGTTGGTTGCTGAAGCGAAGAAATTCGAATCAACAATCCGCGTTTCAAACCTAGATGGCGACGGAAAAGAAGTGAACGCGAAGAGTTTGATGAAAGTCATCGCACTTGGCGTTAAACACGGCCACCAGCTTCAGTTTGTTGCTGAAGGTGACGATGCAGCACAAGCACTTGAATCGATAGGTAAAGCTATCGCTTCAGGCCTTGGCGAAGGTTAAGGAGTCGATATGTCTGATAAACAAATCAAAGCCGTTACCGTAACGCTTAACCCTGCTCTAGACCTGACAGGCGCTATCGACGCACTAAATGTAGGTTCAGTTAGCCTAGTAAACAAAGGCTCTCTGCATGCAGCGGGCAAAGGCGTAAACGTCGCAAAAGTTCTTTCAGAGCTTGGCGCGAAAGTGACCGTAACAGGTTTCCTTGGTCGCAATAACGAAGAAGCGTTCTGCCAACTGTTTGAAGAGATGGGCGCAACTGACCGCTTCATCCGTGTTGATGGCGCAACTCGCATTAACGTGAAATTGGTAGAGAATTCAGGCCAAGTAAGCGACATCAACTTCCCAGGTGTTCCTGTTGATGCTGACGCGATTAAAGCGTTCGAAGAAACCCTATTAGAACTTGCTGAAACGCACGATTATTTCGTCATTGCAGGCAGCTTGCCACAAGGTATCTCTCCTGAGCTTTGCGCTTCTTGGGTTCAACGCTTACACGATTTAGGTAAGAAGGTGCTATTTGACAGCAGCCGTGACGCACTTAAAGCCGGTATCAATGCACAACCTTGGTTAATTAAGCCAAACGATGAAGAGCTGTCTCAGCTATTCAATGCCGAACTGACAACACGTGACCAATGCCAACACGCAGGCCAAGTTCTGAGTGAAAAAGGCATCGACAACATCGTGGTATCACTTGGCGCAGAAGGCGTGATGTGGCTAAACCAAGGTGAATGGCTACATGCTCAACCGCCGCGTATGCAAGTGGTAAGCACAGTAGGCGCAGGTGACACATTAGTCGCAGGCCTGTGTTGGGGTCACATGCAACAGATGCCAAAACCAGAACTTATTAAATTCGCCACTGCCCTATCTGCTCTAGCAGTTTCACAGGTAGGCGTGGGCATCACCAGCCAACAAGAGCTGGAATCAGTACTACAAAATATCCAATTACAGTCGCTTAGTGCTCCAACTAGCCAGTTAGACACAAGCAAATAGGACAAAAGGTTTATTATGAATATTACCATTATCACAGCTTGCCCTAGTGGCGTAGCAAACAGCATCATCGCCGCAGGCTTGTTAGAGCAAGCGACAAAAGCACTGGGTTGGAACGCCGCTATTGAATGTCAATCAAGCGTGCTACCAGACTCAACCGTATCGCAAGACACTATCGACAGCAGCGACGTTGTGGTTATCGCAGCCAACACAAACGTTGATAAAGCACGCTTTGTCGGTAAGAAAGTGTACCAAGCGGCTATCTCTGAGTGCACAGCGGATGCAAAAGCATTTCTAGAGAAAGCGGTAGCAGAAGCAACAGTACTGGACGCTTCTCAAATTGAAGAATCTATCCAAGTTACTGGTACTTCTCCAGCAACAGGCAGCAAAAAGATCGTAGCGATTACGGCTTGCCCAACTGGCGTTGCACATACCTTTATGGCAGCTGAAGCGCTTGAAGCAGAAGGCAAACGCCTAGGTCACCAAATTAAAGTGGAAACTCGCGGCTCTGTAGGTGCGAAAAACCAACTGACTGACCAAGAAATCGCAGACGCTGATCTTGTTATCATCGCTGCCGATATCGACGTCCCTCTTGATCGTTTTAACGGTAAAGCACTGTACAAAACAACGACAAGTCCTGCTTTGAAGAAAACAAAGCAAGAGATGGAAAAAGCATTCGCAGAAGCTAAACCATACCAACACACAGCTTCTTCTAATTCAGCGCCTGCTGACGAGAAGAAAGGCGTGTACAAGCACCTAATGACAGGTGTATCGCACATGCTTCCTGTGGTTGTTGCGGGTGGTTTGATCATCGCACTCTCTTTCGTATTCGGTATCGAAGCGTTTAAAGAAGAAGGCACACTGGCAGCAGCATTGATGACTATCGGTGGTGGTTCTGCGTTCGCACTGATGATTCCTGTTCTTGCTGGTTTCATTGCATTCTCGATTGCTGACCGTCCGGGTCTGGCTCCAGGTCTAATCGGCGGTATGTTGGCGAGCTCAACAGGCGCAGGTTTCCTTGGTGGTATCGCAGCGGGTTTCATTGCCGGTTACGCAGCGAAATTCATTGCCGACAAGGTTCAACTTCCACAATCCATGGAAGCCCTCAAGCCAATCCTGATCATTCCGTTTATCGCGAGTTTGTTCACTGGTCTTGTGATGGTTTACATCGTGGGTGGCCCTGTTTCTGGCGTGATGAGCGCAATGACGACTTTCCTAAACAACATGGGAACGTCTAACGCGATTCTTCTGGGTGTGATTCTAGGCGCAATGATGTGTTTCGACCTTGGTGGTCCAGTAAACAAAGCAGCTTACACGTTCGGTGTTGGTCTACTGGCTTCGCAAACTTACGCACCAATGGCAGCAATCATGGCAGCAGGTATGGTTCCAGCTCTAGGTATGGGCCTTGCGACTTTCCTAGTGAAAGACAAGTTTGAAGCAGGCGAGCGTGAAGCGGGTAAAGCATCATTCGTTCTTGGTCTATGTTTCATCTCTGAAGGTGCAATCCCATTCGCAGCGAAAGATCCAATGCGTGTTATCCCAGCTTGTATGGCAGGTGGTGCACTAACTGGCGCACTATCAATGATGTTTGGTGCTCAGCTAATGGCTCCACACGGCGGTCTATTCGTACTACTGATTCCTGGTGCTATCTCTCCAGTACTTATGTACCTAGTGGCGATTGCAGCGGGTACAGCTGTAACTGGTTTCGGTTACGCTGCGCTTAAAAAGATGAGCGACTCTAAGGCAACAGCAGAGGCTTAATCCCCCTACTCTGGTTAACGGTTCAGCCCGATAACCAGAGGCTCTTGATAACCGGTTTCTTGGTAAAACGGCTCCCTAAAACAAAGGCTCCTCATTTGAGGAGCCTTTTTATTGTTCATGTATTTTCCGGTCGGAATGAGTTAAGTGCAATATTGGTATATTTGATTAGCTAGTCAGCGTATCTTCAAACACACCTAGCTCACGACCAAGCCAAATCGCACGTACTGTGTGGTCTAGCGTTTCTTCACCGCCTGTTACTGGGTGAATAAGCACCGACATATCGCCGCGCTCTTGATCAAGCCACTCAACAATACCCGACTCTTTGTTTGCAAAGTGAATCTCAAACATCGGCATCTTATGCGGGCCAACCAAACGCTGTATTAGTGGGAAAGTCTCTAACACATCTTTACGTTCTGATAGAATTTTCTGACGCAGTTTTTCTGCTTGCTCTGCAAAGCGCAGAGGGAAATAGATATGACCGTGGTACATGGCACCATCCTTTAGAATTATGATAGGCGCAGTTTAACCTGCTTTTTCGCATAGATCTCTTTTATGGCTGTAAAAACGCCACACTAGAGTGAAGTGTGGCGTTTAATTCAAGCAATAGGCAGTGTAAACAAAGGTTGTCCCTATTAGATAGAGTCGATCTTCAAAGGACTATTCTTTGGCTTCTGCAAGTTTAATTGCTCTACCAAACTACGACCTTTATCGCTGATGCCTCCACTGTAAGACTTTGAACCGTCAGCATTAGTCATGGAGGTTTCACCTACGTTCCAAGCAACAAAGAAGTCACTTAAATCATAGTTCGAAACATAAGAAGCACACACCATCATTAGGTCTCCACCAGAAAGCCCAGTCTCGCTAGCGCTACAATAGTTAGTATTCGAGTCGCCTTCTCTATCACCTCGAGCTTTACGGTGCATAAGTTTGAACATGTTCCAGCCTTCATCTTCACCATACACATCAGATTGGCTTGCGCCGCGTGTATACCAATCATCAATTGCAAAGTTCGATTTTGCCCAGATTTTTAGCTGACCAAACATAACTAATCGTAAACCTGCATCACCATGTGACCACGCATGTTCATTATTAAGCTCTAGCCATTTAGGTGCTTTCTTAATATCCGATTTAATACGATCCATTTCAGGGTTTGCATTGCGCCCCTCTAACTCCTGCATATACAACGCAAGAAGGTTATTGGTCACTTCTGTACTACCAGCCGCAAGGAAAGGAGCTGATGCTAAGTTGTGACCAACTTCATGCCACAACAACCAATCGTTCACAGGGTTGGTTGGAATGTATGTCCGATTTGCGTTAAAACTTGAATTCATCACTGGGTAGCCAGAGTGAGCAGCGCCAATCGAAATCTGCACGTCATTCACAAAACGATGGCGGAACGCATTCAGTTCTGGATAAGTGAACCTACGGTGTAAACCAGTGCTTTGTTTCTCATCACGCCCGTAGAAGTCACTTGCCGCTTCAGCGAATCGATTCATATCTGTTGCGAATTGGTTCAAATCAGCGGATTCTAGATTCCTGATTGGTGTAGTGTAAATAAATGAACCCGTATCGATTTCTGCAATTGGTGCGTCTGCCGATTGAATAGTGTTAATCCACTGTCCCTCTTTCCACCAAGCCGCTTTTAACGCGCCATCAATGCTAAACGAGACTTCACCAAGCTCTTTTACTTTCGGTTGAATGTAAATAAGGCCACCATATGGAACCTTGAAAGTTAAGCTCGAACCATTGTAGTCAAAGCTGGTTTGCATACGTGGAGGGCGTTTCAAACTCGTTTCGTGATTCGGCTTACCTGTAAGATCATCCGCGATCATCACAGTAATCGTAGCTGCCACGCCATCTTGAATGGTTACTTCTTGTAATTGAGGTGCCCACAGACCTGTCGATTGATTGTTTCCTGCCGAATACGTCACCGCTTTACCGTTGGTCTGAACCATTACCGTACTTGACGAAGATGCCCCCGAAGTTCGACCCGGATACATTGTGGTATCAACAACGATTTCATGATCCCAGAATGAGCGCCCCAACATGATGCGAGTCAGAGGTTTCTCCATGTAATTTAATGGATAGCTAGGATTCAACTGCCCAGATAACTCACCTTCGCCATGAATCATTCCATTAGCGACTAACGACGCTTTTAGGTCAACAGGACACTGTGCATCAATTGTGTCTGTTTGATGTAAGTCTTCGGTATAACAGTTTAGGAACTGAACAGCCTGCTTGAACCCCAACTCATCTTGTATATCTGTTTCAAAACGGTATGCGTTGTCATTCCACATCCAAACAGACAGGTTATCAAACGCTTGATTCAATTCGCTGTTAGACAGACGCTTACCTTGAGTGCCCTTCGTGCGATAGTAAATCTCGTGCTCGTAAAGCGCTGTAAAGTTAGAACCCAAGTTCGCTGCTTTCACCATACTGTCGACAACGGTTTTACTCACTTCATAGCGGTCGAAATCGGCTCTATGATAAGCACCACGAACAGTGATGCCGTCTCCAGAACGAGTCTCTATACAGTTAAATTCGTATTCATACTCGTTCTTACAAAGCTTAGTGCCAACGAATGCCGACTGCAGTTCTTTGATCGCCGCTTCACGCTCTTCTGCCGATTCAACAAAAATACGTGCGGATTTGGTCTCCATGACTGGTACGCCAGACTCATCAAGCACTGGTTTCCCTTCAGGGCCTAACTTAGTAACCTCATAAGTCGGGATTTCAAACTTGATTTTGGACTCATCTTTGATCCACTCAACCGTACCATCTTGATTTACCGTGAATGGAGGCTCTCCTTGGTTATCTTGAAAACGCTCAAGAACCACCATTTCCTTTTCGCTCTTCACGTGAAGATTTGGATACGGCGCTTGGCAATAATAAGAGCTACCGCAGAAAGCTTGGTTTGTCGGCGTAACGTTTTCACCACCTAGTGAAACACCAGCGGCATCCGCGAAGCGTCCAATAGGTTCAGGGTTTGTCGTTTGAATCGCATCCATAAATAAGATATTGCCACCGTTATTAACATAGTTGATAAGAGCGGTAATATCGTCTTGGCTTAAGTTCGGGTTATCCAAGTCAGCAACAAACTGATTAGTCATACCATCTTGAACCAACTTAGGGGGATATGCCTGAAGGATCAAAATCGGCGTAGTGCTCATATCTAAACCATCAAAGTCACCTGAACCACGCTTTTCTACTGATGCAAAACCATACTGAGGACTAACAAAAAACGTGTACTGCTTACCCATTGTGGAGTGGTGATAAGCCGAATAAGCTTGGTCAATATTGGTGACTGCATTCATCCCAGCAATAGGCAGACCATTATTGAACCACTCAAACAAGTTCGAGAAAAACAACCTCATGCTGCCTTGGTCATCATGCAGTAGGTTTTCGAACGTCGAAACAGTGCACTGTTGTTTGTTGCTATCGATATGCAATGTTCGATTGGCCCAATAATTTTCTGGGCATGACAGAATACTTGGGTATAAGCCATTACCCATGAACACGACTTTACCTTTGCCTATCTCGCCTGCTGTAACGAATGGAAAACCATAAGTCGCGTTGTCTTCAGAGACTAAAGGAATCGAAGGCATCGAGATGCTTGGGTGTTGTGCGATGTAAGGTTTGCCTTCACGAGTCCAAGCTTGATGCTCTCCAAAAGGAATCTCTCGGTTCTTGTCAGCTCTCGGCATCATCACAGGGAAGGCTCTGTTCGAAATGTTTAGAGCTCGCATTCCACGGGTGTAACCCGTCGCACCATAAAAACTGCCATTGTCGTTAAAAACATGGAATGTCGTTACGTTATGGAATATTTGCTGCAGAGACTCTGTAACATAGTGGCCAGAACCCATAGATAGCATCACAGGTTGGCGCACATAATCCATAAACAGAGGTGTTTGACGTAACTCCTCGTCGATTACAGCCGTTAACCCTTGGCTAAACTGAACAACAAACTCATTAGGAAGTTCATAGTCAGTACCTTCTATTACCCCACCGTTTGGCAGAGTTAGGTTAATCAGTTCGTTAATAACATTCGGGTACTTTGAGAACGTATCCTGAACCTCTTCAGAGATCTCATAATAACTTACATGATCAACCGCATAGCGCTCTAGTAATGACTGGATATTCGCTTTCTCAACCACATTATTGGTCACATCAGACAATTTATAAGCAACCTGATTACCCGTAATGGAGCCAAACTCAAACGTATCAATACCAAAAACGATTCTGTCGCCCCACAGGTACTCAAAGACTCCCTCTTCATCCGTCACGCCCGTCGCGTTAGCCGAAAAGAAACTGATCCCAGAAATCGGCGTACCATTAGCGTCTGTAAGCTTACTGCGAGTTAACACCTTGCCTTCAACACTTGGCTTATAAGCATAGGTAGACTCCGCGTCTGCAGAAACAAAACCAGCGTTAAGGTTATTGTCCGCATTAGGATCAACCGCAGGAACAACTGTTGTGTCTACGTGTGAACTAGGAGCCTTACCTACTTCATCTGTAGACTCTTCTTCTTTCGATGAAAAGTACGCATCGACAGCATCTTGATCATCAAGTTGCGAGAACACACCTTCAATATCAAAAGCATCCAGTTCTTTTAAACAGATAGCACTTTCAGTCTCACAAACATCAATTGATTCGAGTACCTTAGTAACGTTGTCTCCATGTAATTCTGTCAACTCAAATGCCGCATGAAGCGCATCATTTGAAATCGTGCTTTCTGTAACTTCAGGGAAAGGAGCAGTGAAATCACCTAAAGTAAGGTGACCCAAGGTACAACTAAAACTCACGCCTTGTTTAACACTGAACGTTCCGTTTTCAAGATGAACGCCGTCACAGTATACATCTCCAGACACAAACGCCCCACTCGACAACAGTGAACCTATGTAAGTTGTTGGGGGGATAATATCTGTTGGTGGAATAATGTCAGTCGGCGGAAGAATATCCGTTGGTGGAACAATATCTGTCGGTGGAACAATATCCGTTGGTGGAATAATGTCTGTTGGAGGAACCGTATCAGGGCCGTCACTATAGCTTAGTGAATCGTGATTACACCCGGAAAGAGCCGCGGATATGATAGCCAGCGCAATTAAGTTTTTTTTCATTGAGCGAAGTTGATCGTAATTTTAAGTGGACCGTTATCTTATAGATTTACTCCATCTCGATGACTATCGTTTTTTGTCTTAACCACAAAGACCATTTCTCATAAGCGATTGAATAAGATAAACAAAATGATAATTGAGACTCTCATTCCAATTGCAAAACCTCTCCCTACCTTAAAACGGAAAAACGCCATATCTCGATTGAGATATGGCGTTTCAATTAGCCATTAACATTAAGACCGATAGGGTATGTCTGCCAAAAACACGTTCAAAAAAGAACTAAGGCTTAAGCTTTAAAACTCGGTCAATGTCTTCTGCAGAATGGCGCTCTGGTACTTGCTCCCACTCTTCGCCAAATGAACGGTTAACCACTCGGCCGCGTTGGAAGCCTTCGCGCGCTTCTAGCTGCTTCGCCCAGCGTACGACGTTGGTATAGGACTCTACTTGCAGGAATTCGGCTGCATCGTAGATTTTGCCTAGCACAAGGTTGCCATACCAAGGCCAAATCGCGATATCAGCGATGCTTAGCTCGTCACCCGCCACAAATGTGTTATTTGCGAGCTGTTTGTCTAACACATCTAGCTGACGTTTAGCTTCCATCGCAAAGCGGTTAATTGGGTACTCTTGCTTTTCATCCGCGTAAGCGTAGAAGTGACCAAAGCCACCACCTAGGAATGGCGCAGAACCTTGTGCCCAGAACAACCAGTTAATGGTTTGTGTTCTTGCTGCCCCTTCTTTTGGTAAGAAGTGACCAAATTTTTCTGCTAGATGCATCAAGATAGATGCCGATTCGAAAACATTAACGTCTTCGTCACCAGACTTGTCGACAAGTGCTGGTATTTTAGAATTTGGATTCACGCCAACAAAGCCAGAAGAGAACTGATCAGCCTCACCGATGTTGATCAAGTACGCATCATATTCAGCTTCTTTAACACCCGCCGCTAACAACTCTTCCAGCAAAATAGTGACTTTTTGACCGTTAGGTGTGCCAAGAGAATACAATTGAAAAGCATGGTCACCAACAGGAAGCTCTTTATCAAAGCGAGCTCCAGATTCAGGACTATTGATGTTTGCCCATTTGTTACCACCAGCAGTATCGTTAACCCAAACTTTTGGCGGAGTGTATTGTTCTGACATGATATTTCCTTATTAATATAGGGGCTCACAAACTGATATTAGGTCACATGTCTGCGGTTAAAACCCCTGAATACGATTTATTTTCAAACTGTTAAGCATGGCTTATTCCAGAAAGACATAACCCGCTTAAGCGTTAGTGTGTAAAAGATAAGTCCGTATTCAAACTTCAGTCTAATATCGGAAAATCCCCCGCATCATTTAACAATGATTTACGAACGACATACCGACAGCTTCAAGAAAGCTGTGATAAAATCGGGATATTACAATTGATAAGGATTTGGCAATGTCTTCTGATTTCACAGGTTCGAGTGCAGCGTATGCTCGCCAAGAGAAAGGCTACCGCGAAAAAGCATTAAAACTGTACCCTTGGGTTTGTGGTAAATGTGCGCGTGAATTTGTTTACTCAAACCTCCGAGAGCTTACCGTTCACCACGTGGATCACGACCATACAAACAACCCTGAAGATGGCAGCAACTGGGAGCTACTGTGCCTGTACTGTCACGATCATGAGCATTCAAAATACACTGACCATGAGCGTTATGGTGTGGATGCAAAAGCGAGTTTAGATGATCATCAGTCAGCGACACACAACCCGTTCGCCGATCTCGCTAAGATGATGAAGAAGTAACACACCTTCAGAGTTGCCTTTGGTAGATGGTAACTGCTAGATAATAGATAAATAATAAGAAACCCCAGTATGTCACCATATTGGGGTTTCTTTTATCTGCCGTCATAACCAAATAATAGAGTTCAGATAGGCAGGATCAAAAAAGCCTTCCGAAGAAGGCTTTTTAAGAATCAAATCGAATTACGCAGCCGCTTGTTTGCGAGACTCTTCTACCTGTTTAGCGCGCTTTTTCATCGTCAGTTTATCGCGGTACGCAAACCAAACGTAAGACACGACCACTAAGAAGAACAGATATGACAATGAGAAAATGAACGGCGATTGAATGATATCGTTCGAGATACCCCAAGAAACACCGATAACAGTCACTGCAATTTTCGCAAAAAAGCCACACATCAATAGCACTAATGCCAACTGTGGGAAACGCGTACTGCGGAATGCAAGCCAGTAGCAACTACCAACTGCTAGAGCCGCAACATAGAAGCCGAATAGGAAAGAGTGAATATGGTCAGCTGCCGCTACACCACCAGAAATTGACATCAATAAAATTAAAAACAGTTTCATAATACTCGCCTCACCATAAGTTGGAAACGCATCCTTTCAAATTTGGAATCTCAGTTTGCGTACTATTTTCCCACTTTTTACGGACAACACAACCCCTCCAATCGAACAAAATGTAAGCAAAGGTGCTAACAAAAAACACCCTTAACAATTACGTAACATTTTGTTTTTAATAAAACTCCGTTACTCCTTGTCTCATATGAACAAAGCGCTATTTCGATTTATTTTGTTACACAAATTTAACCTTGGAAATTAATTAAAATTATTTGTAACTCTGTGATATCCGCACGGAATACGTGTCTATTCAAAAACCATCACCTCAAAATCCCTGAAATAATAAGAAAACAGAGCGAAAAATAACAAAACAGAAAGGTGTTGAATACATTTTAAAGACCAATAAAAAACAACTCATTAACAAGCTGAATTTAATTTACCGAAAATGGAAAAAGAGATTCCAATCACATTTTTATTGGTTATAATCCGCGCTCTTTTGCGCTATCTGTTGATAAACGCAAACTAATTTTGAAGAAACAATCACAATAACCCGTCTTTAGTTAAGTGGCTCTCCACTAACCGATGACAAAACTGAGAATAAAAATGAGCAAGATTGATAAAGCAACACGTATCCTGCTAGCAGGCTTCTGTATCAACCTTTGTCTTGGCATCCTGTATGCTTGGAGTGTATTTAACAAAGCGCTAGTAACTGAAGCTGGTTGGAGTGCTGCTGAAGCATCTTCACCTTACGCTATTGCAACTATCACATTCTCTGTTTGTCTTCTTGTTGCGGGCATCCTACAAGACCGTATGGGTCCACGTAAGATCCTTATCCTAGGTACAGCGCTTACAGGCCTAGGTATGATTGCTTCTGGTTTCGCTACAACGCCTATGATGCTGAACATCACGTTCGGTATTATGACAGGTGCTGGTATCGGCTTCGGTTACGCATGTCTTTCTCCATCTGCAATGAAGTGGTTCCACTCTTCTAAGAAAGGTATGGTTAACGGTCTTATCGCAGCAGGCTTCGGTCTTGCAGCTATCTACCTAGCACCAGTAACTTCTGCGCTAATCGACAGCATGGGTATCCAAACTAGCTTTATGATTCTTGGTGTTGGTGTACTTGCAATCGCAGTACCTCTAGCAGCAACAATCAACAACCCACCAGCGGATTACACGCCAGCTGAGCCTAAAGTAAAAGCAGGCCAAGCTCCTAAAGCGGTTAAGAAGACTGAAGACCTAACTTGGAAAGTAATGCTGAAGACTCCTCAGTTCTACTCTCTATGGATCATGTACGCATTCGCTGCATCTGTTGGTCTAATGATCATCGGTAACATCACTACGATTGCTAGCGTTCAAGCTAACCTGCCAAACGCAGTTTACCTAGCGTCTATCCTTGCAGTATTCAACTCAGGTGGCCGTGTTGCTGCGGGTATGCTTGCAGATAAAATCGGTGGCGTACGTACTCTACTTCTAGCGTTCATCCTTCAAGGCGCGAACATGGCTCTATTCGCTACGTTCAACTCTGAATTCACGCTAATCATTGGTACAGCTATCGCAGCTGTTGGTTACGGTACGCTTCTAGCAGTATTCCCAACTCTGACTGCTGAGTTCTACGGCCTGAAAAACTACGGTACTAACTACGGCGTACTTTACACGGCATGGGGTATTGGCGGCGCTATCGGTGCAGCAGTTGTTGGCTTCTCAATGTCAAACGGCGAAGGTTACGGCCTAGCTTACACAATCTCTGCAGTTATGATGGCAGTGTGTATTGTTCTAGCAATCATCACTAAGCCAATCTCTGAAGCTAAAGTTGCTGAACTAAAAGCATCGCAAGCTTAATCAACAGAAAAGATTGAATTTGTTACTGAAGAGCTTAACCTTAGGGTTAGGCTCTTTTTGTATCAAGCGACTTCTCCATTGACGACCGAAACCACTCTTCAGCTCTCCCCTACTTATTATCTCGACAACTTCAATCGACTGGTTGAACACGCTCAAACGCTCTATCCCGATCTTCTGAGTGACGATGAATGTCGTTGGTTGTCCGCATACAAACGTCTTTCAGTTTCAAGCCAATGCTTAATGGTTCGTTTGCTTTCTCGTAAAGGGCGTTGGTTTCGCAGCGATAAACTCAACTATGTTGAGATTTCTGATTTAAATAGCTCACTACAAGAGCTAAGCACCGCAGGCTTCATTGCGTTGAGTCACCCCGAAGAACAGCATGACCTCGCCATTAGTGAGATCGAGCTCGGGTTGCACTTGCTCACCAAACCAGAGCTGTTGAATGTATTCCCCGCCCTTAAGAGCCATAGAACTGCCAAGAAAGATGATCTGTTGTTACTGCTTGATCAGCAACCTTTTGATCAATTTCAAGTCCTCCCTTTCGACTGTATTTACGTCGTCGAAGCTCAAGTTATCGATGTTTTGCTGTTACTGTTCTTTGCCAACACCTATCAAGAATTAAGCCAATTCGTCTTAAGCGATCTTGGGCTCAATACCTTTGAGAACTACCCATTAAGCAAGCAGCGCCGCTTCTTCACTTCCAGAGATCAACTCAATCAATTACTCCAGATGCGCGATATTCAACGCTTGTATTCAGAAGGTAACCGCAAAGACGATGACTTTCTGGAACTACTTTTAAACTCGATTCCTGAAGAATCAGAACACAGAAGCATTGCCAGAAAACGATCGCGTTTGATCAATAATATTGCTCGCGATCTAGAAAGACTTAAGCTAAACGACCAAGCTATCTTTTGGTTCAGACAATCTACACTTCCTCCCAGCAGAGAACGACTTGCGCGCATCTACGACAAGCAAGACGAGCTAGACTTAATGTGTGACATTGTCACGCAAATGAAAGCTGCTCCATCGGATGTGTCAGAGTTAGAAGTCGCCATTAAGCTTGAAGACAGGCTACTACGGAAACAGGGGCACAAAGTATCACGAACCATAAAGCCGATCTGCAAAGAGATAAGACTGGAATTGGACCTCAGCCAAACTCGAGTAGAGCTTGCGGTAAAGCAGCATTTTGAGAACCAAGGTTGGGACGTCTACTTTTGTGAAAACAGTTTTCTGTGTGGCTTGTTTGGTTTGGCTTTCTGGGATGTCATTTTCGCAGACGTTGAAGGCGCCTTTATCAATCGATACCAACATCGACCATTGGATCTGTACCATTTAGATTTCGTAGACAAGCGAGCCGAACAGGTTGAAGCCTTGTTTCAGACGATATCCAAACATGGGCTAAACCATTTGCTCAATACTTACGATGAAAAGCAAGGTATCGCGAATCCCTTTGTTCATTGGAATTATTTTCCTAAGGAACTCATCGAACACAGCTTGGCTTCGATTCCAAATACCCTAGTTGTCGATCTCTTCAAAGTGATATTGAGTGATTTAAAGCTATTTAGAACTGGGATGCCGGATTTAATTGCGTTCAAGGGCGGTGAGTTTCATTGGATTGAAGTCAAAGGCCCTGGCGATAAACTGCAAGACAACCAGTGGCGCTGGATCAAAGAGTTTGAGCGATTGTCTGTCCCTTTCTCTGTTTGTTACGTCAATCAATGAGTCTTACTCTTAGCTCATGGCTGTTAGCTCTTAGTGCTTAATCTGGCTGGGTCTAAGCCCTAATTTATGAGCAAAAGCGAGTGACGTGCATCGACAAGTTACTCGGTTCCATCAAGATCTTATCTATAAGATTGTTAGAACATGAGCATTTTCAATCATTTTCGATATAATTAGAGAAAATGCTTAATATATAAATACGTATGAATTTGAAAAAACTCTTCATTTTAGCTTTTGTTAGCGTCTTCTCAGGTTGTGCCGTCTACGCAGGTTTAAACTTCGACGAGTTGTTTGGTGAGCAACAAGTACGCGATCGCCAAGCCCCTATTCTTTCGGCTCAAGCACAGCACTTCATTAACGAAGTAAAACCCATCATTGATAACCGATGCGTGGTTTGTCACGCTTGTTATGATGCGCCCTGCCAGTTAAAGATGTCTTCAGTAGAAGGTATAGACCGAGGTGCAAGCAAAGCACTCGTTTATCAAGGTACCCGTTTAACTGCTTCTGCCCCTACTCGCTTGTTTGAAGATGCTATAACCACACAAGAGTGGCGTGATGCGGATTTTCATCCTGTCCTCAATGAGCGTATGCAGAACTCAACCGCTAACCTCGATGCAGGTCTTGTTTCTCGTATGTTGATCCAGAAAGAGAATCACCCTCTACCCGATCAAACCCAGCTAGAAGGTTTCGACTTTTCAACCGATCGCGACCAACAATGCCCAACGATTGAAGAGTACGCCCAATACGAGAGAGATTACCCAACTTGGGGCATGCCTTATGGGATGCCGAATTTAGATAAAACCGAATACGCGACTTTAATGAGTTGGTTGGAAAATGGCGCGTTAATGAACGACCACATTCCGCTGAATGATGCGGAACAAGAGCTCGTTAATGTCTACGAAAGCTTTTTAAATAAGAGCGACAATAAGAGCCAACTTTCAGCACGTTACATCTACGAGCACCTGTTTTTATCTCATGTCTATTTTTCTGATTTAGCTCAGCCAACACGCTTCTTCACTGTTGTTCGCTCTGCAACACCTCCGGGTGAAGCGGTACAGCGCATCACGACTCGTCGCCCTTATGACGATCCAAAAGTAGACCGTGTTTACTACCGTCTGATTCCAGAACAAGGCACTATCGTCGACAAAACGCACATGCCTTTCGCACTTAATAAAGAGCGTCTACAAAAGTGGAATACCTGGTTTGTTGACGCGAATTACGAAGTAAAACAACTTCCTAGTTACGACATCGATGTTTCAGCTAACCCAATGACATCATTTGAAGCGCTGCCAGTAAACTCGCGCTTCCACTTCATGTTGGATAACGCGCAAAACACCATCATGGCCTACATCAAAGGACCTGTGTGTCGTGGTCAACTTGCCTTGAACGTGATTAACGACCGTTTTTGGGTTTTCTTCATCGACCCAGAGAAAGCCGATTTACCAGAAATAAATGCCTTCTACGCGAGCCAAAAGAAAAACTTAAAGCTGCCTAGCGAGCTAAAAAGCAACACCGTACCTGTGACCAACTGGGTAAGATACGCGAAGCAACAAGCGCGATACTTAAACGCGAAATCCGACTTCACTAATCAATGGTTCGAAAGTGGCGTGAACCTAGACACTGGCATCATTTGGGATGGCGATGGCATCAACCCGAATGCTGCTCTCACCGTCTTTAGGCACTTCGATAGCGCCTCTGTTGTACAAGGGTTAGTTGGCACGCAACCTAAGACTGCGTGGATTCTTGATTATGCTCTTCTAGAGCGTATTCATTATCTTCTCGTTGCGGGCTTCGATGTTTACGGCAACTTTGGCCACCAACTGATTACACGCATGTTCATGGACTTCTTGCGTCTTGAAGGTGAGAGTAACTTCTTAACCCTTCTTCCTAAAGACGTTCGCCACATTGAACACTCTAGTTGGTACCAGAACCAAAGCGCACAACTGAGTGACTACTTGCAACGAAACATAGCACCTTTTGATCAGCCGACCAGCGTAGTTTACAAAACGGCTGATCCGAAGCGTGAACTGCTTAATATGATCAAAGATAAGCTCGCACCTGTTCTCGATAATCGCTTTGAGATTGTTGAAACGGGTTTTGGTAGAAAGAATGAAGCACTGCTTAATCAAGTGAATTTGATTAAGGGAGAAGGCCTGCGCCATGTGCCTCAATTAGTGATGATCATGATTGAAGGTGAAAACGGCGAAGAACAGCTGTTCACCATGATTCACAATAACGCGCACAGCAACATTTCTAGCTTGTTTAATGAAGAAGGTAACCGTGATTACGCCAATGATGACTTAACCCTCGTAAGAGGCGTTGTCGGTAGCTACCCTGCGGCTTACCTGTCATTAACCGAGAGCGAGATTCCGACTCTGGTCAAAACGCTGCAAAACTTAAACACGGAAGAGGACTACGTGGCGCTGCTAGACAAGTTTGCGGTACGACGCAGTTCTAGCGAGTTCTGGCCATTCAGTGATCGCGTTCATCGTTGGTATCAACAAGACCAACCGATCGAGTTTGGTTTGTTGGATTACAACCGCTTTGAAAATAGATAATAAGTAATAAGCCTTGGTTTTAGTTCAAGCTCTTGGGAGAGATTAGTTTTAAGAGGCTAGTCGTTATGAAAGAAGGCTCACTTGCTCGATACAAAAAATCCTCTGACGATATTCGTACAGAGGATTTTTTGTTGGTCTTGCTGATTGGGTATTGCTTAAAACAAACTTACACCATTAAGCAGAAACATAAGGGAGGAGGGCCTCTAACGAATCTTTAACCAATTCGGATAAAGCTTGGTCGTTATCTCTGTAATGCAGTAATGGGGCTTCACTTGCTTCAATGCTCTGACATAAACTGTACAGTGCTGATAAACCCAAGCTACCTGCAGATCCTTTAAGCTTGTGCGCCAAAGACTTCACTTCTCGTCCATTATCGGCTTCACTCGCCTCGACTAATTCATTCAAAGTAAGGTTGCTGCTCTCCTCGAAAAGCACAACGATTTGCTTCATTTTCTCTAAACCAAGAATCGATAGGTCACCCTCTATCACTTTGGAATCGATCAGTTTCACCGGAGTGTCTCCTTCATCTTGAGCGTCAGTAGTCGTCGCGCGTTTCGTCAAAACATCAGCCACCTGTGTCGAGTGCAGTTCATCATGGTTGCTCTTAATAACACGGTTACCGTTTTGCTTACAAACGGCATCGTTTGGATCGGGCTGTGGCAACAATAGTGTTTCACCATCGAGTTGAGCAACGATGAGCTGAGAAAGCGCTTCTTTTTCAAGCGGTTTAGGCAAGAAACCATCAAAACCAGACGACAAGTAGCTTTCCACTTCTTCGTTAAACACATGAGCCGATACTGCGATCATTGGGGGTACTTTTCGAATTACGTCTTCTTCACTTTTATGCTGAAGCGCATCGTCTTTGAGTTGTTGAATTAACTCGACGCCATCGCAGTCGGGTAAGTTAATGTCCACCAGCGCAATATCGAACTCTTGCTCACTGAATATGGCTCTCGCTTCTTGTCCGGTTGTCGCAATCACAACCTCGTGCCCCAAGTTATGCAAGAAGCCTTCAGCAACGATGCAGTTTACGGGGTTATCTTCAATCAGAAGTACTTTAGCTCGAATACACGCTTCAATGACCGGTACTTTCGTTTCTATCTTCTCACCGGCTTCAAGTGGCAGTGAGAACCAGAACTGGCTACCCTCGCCTTCTTCAGAATGAACGCCAATATCCCCGTTCATTGCCAACATGATGCTTTTACTGATCGCTAATCCAAGCCCTGTGCCGCCGGTTTTGTTGCGACCGCTATCGGTTTGGGTAAAGGCATCAAACAGACAAGCTTGTTCGCTAGCATCAATACCGACACCTGTATCTGACACTTCAAACATCACTCGATTTTCATCTTCGATATCTAAGCTGATAAAGATATCGACCGAGCCACTTTCCGTAAACTTAATCGCGTTACCGACCAAATTATTCAAGATTTGGCTGATTCGCGTTACGTCACCACGCCAATAGCGTTGCACATCACTTTCAATATGGAAATCAAAGTTCAGCTTCTTCTCAGCGGCACGCCCTTCCATCAATTGGTAGGTATCTTGAACCATCTGATGAAGATCAAACGAAGCAGTGCGGATTTCTAAATGCCCTGCTTCAATCTTTGAGTAATCCAACACATCATTCAAAATCGCGAGTAGGTTCTTACCGCTGCGGTTAATGATGTCTGCATAGCCGGATTGCAGCGGGTCTAACCCGGTATCTTTGAGCAATCTTGCAGTACCTAATACACCGTTCATCGGCGTTCGTATTTCATGACTCATCGTCGCAAGGAAAGCGGATTTTGCGCGGCTTGCTTGTTCTGCGGCGTTACGAGCCTTAGCGTGGTTCTCTACCTCGATGTTCAGCTTCTCATTGGTCTTTTGCAGCTGGTAGGTTCGGTCTGTGACCAACTCTTCTAAGTGTTCTTTGTGCTCTTCAAGTTCGCGTTTCGCCTTTGCTTCACCCACCGCAACCACTTGTAGCGCCTGCGCGGTGTTTCTGGCAGTGATGATCGCCTCGCCCATATGAGCCAGCTCATCATTACCCTTTACCGAGATATCAATATTCAGGCGACCTTGTGCGATAGACATCAAGGCCGATGAGTATTCAGTAAGACGTTTAACAACCGAGATATACACCACTCGCCACACGATAAATGCAACGATAACCAAACCAATAACCGAAATCACAGACAGTGACCATTGAGCCAAATTCAACGTGCTGGTCAGCTCATCAACCGCTTTTTTGGTACTGCGGTTTGAATCATCAACCAGTTGGTTAACCGTTGTATTCAGCTGAGAGAACAGCTCCAACGTATTTTGCATCAGAAACTCTGACTTTTTGGTGTTCTCATATTGTTCTAATGAAATATCGAACACGACTTGGCGTTTTCTGAGCTCTTCTAGAAGCTGAGACATCTGCGCTGAACGAGTAGGATCTTCGACCGCTTTAACGCGGCGCGCCATGATTCTTAGGTTGGATTCAAATTCTGATTGGATTTGATGAATACGCTCTACGTTGGTAACGGTTTGCGTTTCTTCAATTTGGTTAAGCATTTTGAACGCCAGCAAATGCAATTCGTGTAGGCGCTCAGACAAATCAAGGTCAACCTCTACAAGCGCATCTAAGGCTTGGTAGGCTTTATCCGTTTCTTTGGATTCTAGCAGGTCATAGATATGCGTGACGTTAGCAACCGCAATGGTAGCCGTGTTCAAAACTTGGGTTCGCGTCAACTGCTCTAGCTCTTCGGCCAATAGGCCCATCTCTTCGACACGAGACGACAACTCTTTGCTTAACCAAAGCTTACGCTCAACCGACACCCCCAACTCAGCCAGTGTGTTAATAACGCTTTGAACATTGTTTTCGAGTTTATTGAGGAGCTGAGAATCGAAACTGTCGACACCAAGCTCTTTGATATGTTGAAGAAGCGACTCAAGTTGGTCAAACAGTACGGTGCCAGCCTCTTTTCTTTCGGCCTCGTTTCTCGCATTAGAAAGTGTTTGTACTGACGAAATAATACGGTTACTCAACTCAGAAACCTGACGAGCTTCGATCATGGCAGGAAGCGCCGAATCAACGACGTTTCTTTCCGTTTTGGCTACAAAGCTAAAACCAGAAACACCGATCAATGCAGACAATAGAACCAACAGTGCCATCACTAAGAATGAGGCCAGCAGCTTGCGTCCAATACTCGCTGAAGCTAACAACATAAACTCTAAACCTTAAAACGTTCTTCTTTACCCATGCAGAATACGCTATATTTTGCAGTGTTTCTTATCTAAAACCAATAAAACGGCAATTCATGCTATCTAGACCTTTCGCTTCAATAATTCTTCTCTCACTACTGGCCTCAGTGACTACTGTCGCAAGTGCTAGCGAGCCTTTGAGCCCAATAAAACCAGCCGAAGCCACATCACACAAAGAGAAAATTTGTGCCATTTATCCGCACCTCAAAGACTCTTATTGGTTGTCGGTAAACTATGGAATGATCTCTGAAGCAGAAAAGCAGCAAGTTGAGCTAAGAGTTTTGGAAGCTGGCGGTTACCCCAACGTGGCCAAACAAGCCTCGCAACTGGTGCTTTGCACACAATGGGGAGCCGATGCCATTATTTTAGGCACCGTTTCACCCGATGCATACCATGACAATCTCAGTGATTGGGTTGGCTCGACACCTGTGTTTGCTACGGTGAATGAGTTAACCGTCAATGAAGAACAACAGAAGGTACTGAAAGGCACAGTCGGTGTCGATTGGTACCAAATGGGATACCAAGTCGGAGAGTTTTTGTCGAAACGACACCCGAAAGGATCAGGCGAAACACCTATCGCCCTGTTACTTGGCCCACAAGCGAGTGGCGGCACTAAGCCTGTAGCGCTGGGGTTTTATGATGCGATCAAGTCGAGTGATATCAAAATTGCGATCAGCTATTGGGCAGATAACGATAAAGAACTTCAAAGAAATCTAGTACAACAGGTGATCGAGGAGCCGGATATACAATATATAGTCGGAAGTGCCGTCGCGATTGAAGCAGCGATCAGTGAGCTACGAGCGGCCGATAAAACCGAAGAGATTGGGTTAATTTCGAGTTACTTAAGTCACGGAACCTACCGTGGTTTACTTCGTAACAAGGTACTTTTTGCGCCAACCGATAAAATGGTTGAGCAAGGTCGCTTGTCGGTAAAACAAGCCACGAGTTACTTACGCGGTCAACCTTACGAGCAACACAGCGCACCGATTATCGAAGCGCTGACACCTGCAACTCTCAAAGATCAAATTATCGCCGACTCATTGTCACCTTCTGAGTTTCGTCCGGTATTCAGTGTGAATCCTTAGTGCTATATTGGCTGAAGAACTCAAAACAATAAAAACGAAACAACAATTTAGGGAACATTCATGCAAAAAACGACGCGCACTATGCCAACACATAAGCATATCGCTTTGGTCGCTCATGACCACTTCAAACCTGAGCTACTAAGATGGGTCAAAGAGAACAAAGAAAAACTACAAAAGCACTTCCTTTACGCAACGGGCACGACTGGTTCTTTACTAAGTAAAGAGACAGGCTTAGCAATCAAAAGCATGATCAGCGGCCCTATGGGCGGTGACCAACAACTTGGCGCGCTTATCTCTGAAGGCAAGATCGATATGCTGATTTTCTTCTGGGATCCACTTAATGCTGTACCACATGACCCAGACGTAAAAGCACTGCTTCGTATCGCAAGTGTTTGGAACATTCCTGTGGCCACTAACCGCGCTACCGCTAATTTCTTGTTTAACTCTTCACTGCTTGAAGAAGAAGTAATCATCGAGATCCCAGACTACGAAGCGTACCTAGCTGAGCGCACGTAATCGCACGTTAAATGTGCTCTCTACTGAACAGACTAAAAAGCCTGCATTTTATCGCAGGCTTTTTTATGTCTCGTTTTCAGACATTAAACAGTTCAATCATAAAACAGTGCGAGAGTCTCTCTATTTATCGCTCCACACTGCCATCTCGTTACCACTTGGCTCTCTGAAATGGAAACGTCTGCCACCGGGAAAGCTAAAGATCTCACGGTTTATCTGACCACCAGCATCAGTTACATCGCGCTCGGTTTGCTCAAGATCTTGGCTATAGAAAACCATCAGCGCCGCGCCGTTATCCGTATTCGACGCCAGATCCGCCAAATAGAAGCCGCCCATTAAGCCTTTGCCTTCAAAAGCAGAATACTCAGGGCCATAGTCTTCAAAGTTCCAACCAAACACTTGGCTGAAAAACGCCTTGGTCGCGGCAATATCTTTCGCGGCAAATTCGATATAGTTGATTGATCCATGTTCCATATGCATGTCCTTCTGCTTTATGTCTGCAAATAAAATACAGGCGAATGCGACTTGAGCCCTTATCAAAACACCCTAGCGGGGCGACTACTTTTTACGCACCACAGGATAGTCGGAGCCGTGTAGCTCTTGTACGAAGCCAAAACCATCGCCACTGTGCGTGATCCACACTTTCTCTTTTGCTCGCGTCATTGCTACATAGAACAAACGACGCTCTTCCGCGTATGGGAACACGTCTGACGATTCAGTCAATGCACCATCAATATGCAGTTGCTTCTTCTTCGCTGGGAATTGTCCTTCATCCACGCAAAGGATAATAACGAAGTCTGCTTCTTTACCCTTACTGGCGTGGCAAGTCATGAACTTGATATCAATGGAGGTGAAGATCTTCTTCCAATCTTCCAACAACTCTGGCTTGTGGTAATGATTACGTCCAAGTAGCAACACCGATTTATTGGTTTTGCCTTTGGATTGACGGTTCAGTTGATCAAGAATCTTCTCAACTTCTTTGCTTGGCGCACTGTACACCGCCTTCTGCTTTTGTTGCTTGAAGCTGTTCAGTTCTTTCGGAATCTGAATTGGGTTTTCTTGTACAAAGCGATTGGCAACTGCACCTAGCTGATTGTTAAAGCGATAAGTGGTATCTAGGTGATGTATGGTCGAGCTTTCAAAACGATCCTTAAAGCCCGTGGTCAAATCCACATCCGCACCCGCAAATTGGTAAATCGACTGCCAGTCATCGCCTACTGCAAAAATAGAGGCTTGATGCTTGGCTTTAGACTGATTACAAAGTGCTTCAACCAAGGCAAGACGATCAGGTGAGATATCTTGATACTCATCGATCATGATGAACTTCCAAGGTGAGATAAACTTGCCTTTCTCGACATACTGAGTAGCTCGGCTGATCATGATTGAGAAGTCGATATGATTTTGTTCTTTCAGCTCCTTTTGCCACGCGGTTACACATGGCCAACACAGTGAAAGCTCGCTGTTGAGGCGCGTATAGTCTCGGTGGTCAATCAGCTGTTGCTGTACTTCTTTTTTCGTTAAACCCGACACATTTAACTGTTCAAGCTGCTTTTCAAGCCAACCGATCAATTTGAGGTTTGAAACATGGCTACCAAGCTCATCGTCACCGGTTAAATAAGCGATTGGCCATTTAGACAAATGCTTTTGCCAACGTTTAAAGTTGGTCGGTGTCATCCAGTGCTTCTTCAACCAATCAATGCACCATGCTTGGCGTTGGTTGTCATCGAGCGCTAAAGGAGAAATAACCACGCGTTCAGGTTCAACTTGATTCAGTATCTTTAAACCCAACTGGTGGAAAGTGCTGACTTGCACCTTCTCTGCTGATAAACCAATTTTGCTGTCGAGACGTTGCTTCATCTCTTCTGCCGCTTCACGACCAAAAGCGAGCAATAGCAACTCTTCAGCTTGAGCTTGATGGCTTTGCAGTAAATACGCGACGCGAGCGGTTAGAACACTGGTTTTACCCGAGCCTGCACCCGCTAAAATAAGGTTGTGATCATCATTCATCAACACCGCATATTGCTGCGATAAGTTCAGTGGTGACGACTCACATTGCGCAAACAACACTTCCCAGTTCTTTCGCTCGGTCTCTAGCCATTGCTGGTTTCTTTCAGCTTGCTTGATCTCCGTTTCAGACAACCATGGCTGCATTCTTGCGATGCGATTTGGCATGCGCTGCGCGGCCTCTTCTAGCGTCATAGTCATACTCTCTAGGCCTGAGTTGACCATATCAGCCCAAGTATTGACCTTCGAATGCGGTAGAAAAGCAGGGAGTTGCTCAAGACGTGTTAATTCAGCTTCCCACTGAGGTACGTGTTCAGCCAATTGTTCACATTGCGTGTCGTGCCACTTCTGATAAGCGGTAACTGACGCGCGTGCAAATTGACGACATTGATCCCAAGGTAAGCCTTGTACTAACCAACTGCGCTGTGTTCCATCTTGTTGATTAGCAAAAAATTGTAGCGATCCCCAAAACAATCCGCGTTTTATAGCGATCTTGCCACTCCAAATAGTAAACGGGATACGCTCTTCACTGCCTACTGAAGATAACAGCAGACGTGAACCATCAAGTTCAACCTGATGATATTCATTTTGAATAAAAAATTGTGCAGTCTTGTTAGCGCTTAGCTGCATTGGAGTGTGCTCTTAATTAGGAATATTGAATTTATATCATGATGCAATGAGAATTAATAATATCTCATATCTTATCGACGCTTTCATGACCACCTACGGGCAATTATGGATAAGTATCAAATTCTTGTGCTTGATTTCTGTTAGGATTATGGTTTTTAGTGTGTCAAGTGAGCGACTGTGGACTTTTCAGCCAAATTACGCCTCTATTGGGCGAATAAAACCATAAATTACAGCGTATTAATTCTCATCACTCTGCTCGGTGTTGTCGTTCCGGCTTGGTATTATGGGCAAAACACACTCATCACTCCATTGATCTTAGGTGTGATCGCCGCGGCACTGGCAGAAAGTGATGACAGCTTTACGGGACGCTTGAAAGCGCTCACCCTGACCTTTATCTGTTTTGCGATCGCCGCCTTTTCTATAGAACTGCTGTTCGACACACCTTGGTTATTCGCATTAGGTCTTTTCGCATCCACATTCTCGTTCATCATGCTCGGTGCAATTGGGCCCAAATATGCCAGCATCGCGTTTGGTTCTCTGCTGGTTGCTATCTACACCATGCTCGGCGCTCATGAGAGCATCAACTTATGGTTCCAACCGTTATTGCTCTTAACAGGCGCGGCTTGGTACTACTTCATGTCGATGATCTGGCAGATTGTATGGCCAATGCAACCTGTGCAGCAAAACCTTGCTAACGTGTTTGATCAGGTTGGCACCTACATGGAATCTAAGGCAGAACTGTTCTACCCAGTATCTGATCTTATCCCTCAGCCGCACCGCATTATTGAAGCCAAATTAAATGCGAGTACCGTCAATGCGCTCAACATGTGTAAAGCAACCTTGCTTAATCGCTCCAAACGCGGACACATTGACGGACCCAGTGACCGATTCCTCAATACTTACTTCATCGCGCAAGACATTCACGAACGCGTGAGTTCGACCCACTATCGCTATCAAGAACTTGCCAAACACTTTGAGCGCTCTGATGTGCTGTTCCGTTTTAAATATCTGCTGGAAGCGCAAGCGACCGCGTGTAAAGAAGTGGCGAGCTCGCTAAAGGTTGGCGCGGAATACCAACATGGCGATAAATCGGTATTGGCGCTTGATGAACTGATGTCTTCACTTAATCACCTTCATCAACAAAACAAACCAGAATGGAAGCCATTGCTGAGCCAATTGGATTATCTATTCAATAACCTTGCAACGGTTGAAAAGCAGCTATCGAACATCAGTAACCCAGATGCAGAGAAGTTAGAAGAAGATGTCTTAGACGATACCAATCCGCACACCTTAACGGCGATGTGGCAAAAGATAAAAGCCAACCTGCATACAGATTCGATGCTGTTTCGTCACGCAATTCGTATGGCGATCACGCTGACACTCGGTTACGGCATTATTCAAGGTTTTGACATTGAACGCGGCTACTGGATTCTACTGACGACGCTATTTGTGTGTCAGCCAAACTACAGCGCTACTCGTCAAAAGCTTACTGCACGTGTCATTGGCACCGTTGCAGGCTTATTAATTGGCGTTCCGCTACTGACCTTCTTCCCTTCTCAAGAGAGCCAGTTGGTGTTCATTGTGATCAGTGGCGTGATGTTTTTTGCGTTCCGTATCAACAACTACGGATTCGCAACAGGCTTTATTACCCTATTGGTATTGTTCTGCTTTAACCAACTTGGCGAAGGATACGCCGTGGTGTTACCAAGACTGGCAGATACCTTCATAGGCTGTGCCCTCGCTGTATTGGCGGTCGTTTATGTGTTACCTGATTGGCAATCAAAACGACTGCATAAAGTGATGGCTGATGCTCTTGATTCCAACAAGAACTACCTCGCGCAAATCATCGGCCAATATCGTGTAGGTAAGAAAGACACATTGAATTACCGTATCGCCCGCCGCAGCGCACACAATAACGATGCGAACCTGACTAGCGCTATCAGCAGCATGTTGGTGGAACCCGGTAAATATCGAACCTCTGAGGATGAGAGCTTTCGCTTTCTAACGCTGAATCACGCCCTACTCAGCTATATTTCGGCACTGGGCGCACACAGGACGCGTATTGACGACGAATCCACACACAAGCTCGTTCTGGATGCACACCGTGTGATACACGAGCACCTTGATGCTCTGAATGACCAACTCTATTCACATCGTGAACAGTGTGAGGTTAAAAATGCATACGACCCTGAACTTGATAAACGTCTAAGTGAATGGCGAGAGGAAGATGAGAGTTCTGTCAGAATGGTCTTACAACAGCTTCATTTGATTTATCGAATGCTTCCAGAACTGCATACGCTAGCGACCAAGTTTGCGGTTAAGGTGAAGATTGATAAACCGCTCGATAAAGCAGATTCTTAATAGACAAACAAAATACTGTAAAAACAAAAAGATAGCATTAATCGAACACCTTTTGATCATTTGTTACCGTTATATGTTGCTCTACCAATACCTCTAATTGAGTAGAGCAACTGCTTACCTACCCTTACCCCATAAGGGTTAAGACGATTTTTACGTTGTAGGAATTTTCTGACTTTGATTGACCAAGCCTTAACTTTGCCTAACATTTGTCGGACAAAAAAACGACCAGAGGAATTTATAGTTGTCTTAGTTCTAGGAAATTACAAATTTCGTTTAATATTCACTTAATCTTGTTTGATTTCCTGCACCAGTAGTCTATGCTCAATTGAGCATATGGATTTGCACCAAGGTCACATTATGAATACACAACAATTTGAAGCATTCAAACAACAGATTCAGCTTCTTAGCCCGCAGCAATTAAAAGCATTGCAAGGCGAGATTGACGGTAATCTTGAAACGGAACAACAAACTCTTCTTACTGATGAAGAACTAAATGCATTGAACGATCTGTTCAGTTAATAGACAGACGTCACTATTTTAGCTTAAGTACTCCGTTTCACTGTAAATTTTACCCCTTCACCATTGCGCTCAAAATATCGTCCACCTAGACTTATTCAACACGTCAATTAAAGGTTCTGCTATGTCGATATCTGGTATTCAATCTGGTTACGCCATTATTCAGCAGTCAAACAACATGGCTGAAGAAGCCGCGATCGAGCTCAATCAAGCCTCCAAACACACTCCAGAATCCGATGATGCTTTCAAAGGCAGTGATCTCAGCTTCAACCAAATAGAGCCTGAACAATCCATTTCGTTTAAAGACAAAGACCCAGAACCTGTTTCATCTTCAACCGATTCACTATTGAAGCTAACCCAAAGTGCCAGTTATAACCGTGTGGGTGCGAGTGTGGTTGATCGTCAAAACGAAGCGATCGGTAGTCTTCTAGACATCCACATCTAAGCTATACTTACTGTTCGCACTTATTTTCAATGTTCTAAATCGACTCGATTCAACCACTTTGGACGCTTTTTGACGCAATAAGCACACAAACTGTAACTCATTATATCTGGCGCTTGTTTCTGGTTTATTACTCGGTAGAATCAGCGCAAACCATTTTGCTGCACAAACTTTACTTCATACTATTTATGCCAAAACTAAATCTGCATCGCCGTGACTATGTTTCTATTTTAGGGGGCGATATCTCCGCAGACGAATTAGAAAATAAACTCCAACCTCATTTTGAAAAGCCAGCAAACAAGCTGACTCCTAGCCCTTACCTGACAGAAAAGAATGTGACACGTCGTTGGACTGCTCTCGATAATGAAGAATCACAAAAAGAGCTACTCGACCCTCATACCGAAAGTCAGATGCAAGCCTATGAGAAAAACATCGAGCACTTCGTTGGCACTGTTAAGGTACCTGTAGGTATCTCTGGCCCATTGCGCGTTAACGGCTTGTTTGCCCAAGGTGATTACCTAGTTCCACTGGCAACAACCGAAGCAGCACTTGTCGCGTCTTACAACCGTGGTTCTAAACTCATTAGTGCCTGTGGTGGCGCGAGTGCAATGTTGTTGAATGAAGGTGTTACGCGCACCCCAGGGTTTGCGTTTCAAGGGTTAGTAGAAGCAGGGCAATTTGTGGCATGGGCCGTGACCCAATATGAAAAGTTTAAAACTTTAGCAGAATCTACGACTTCTCACGGCAAACTGACCGACATCAATATCAACATTGAAGGCAACCATGTTTACTTGGTGTTTGAGTTTCTAACGGGAGACGCATCTGGTCAGAATATGGTGACCATCGCGACCAACGCGGTATTTGAGTACATCATCGAACACACACCAGTTAAGCCTGACCATGCCTTCCTTGATGGTAACTTGTCGGGTGATAAGAAAGCCAATACCCAAACCTTGCGCAGCGTGCGCGGCAAAAAGGTAACCGCTGAAGTTAATATCCCAGCAGAACTGGTGGCTAAGTATCTACATACCACGCCAGAGAAGATGGTTCAGTTTGGTCAAATGACCACTGTGGGCGGCGCTCTGAGCGGCACTATCGGTATCAATGCCCATTACGCTAATGCACTAGCTGCTCTTTATATTGCTTGCGGACAAGACGCAGCGTGTGTTGCAGAATCTGCCATTGGCATGACTCGCATGGAGTTGAACAAAGAAGGTGGCCTATACGCTAGCGTAACACTGCCTAATTTAATGCTAGGTACAGTAGGCGGCGGCACTGGTCTACCAAGCCAAAAGGCATGTCTAGATTTACTTGGTCTTCACGGCAATGGTAAATCGCAAGCCTTAGCTGAGGTATGTGCTGCATTATGTTTAGCGGGTGAACTGTCGATTGTAGGCGCGTTTTGCGCAGGTCACTTTTCGCGAGCTCATCACAAATTAGCTCGTTAATAACCTTTATCCAATTTGGCTTGTGAGATTTTGTGGATTGCACAAGAGCACAAGCCACTCTGAATGCGTGAGTCATAAATGGATTACTTACACTTATCTAGAGTGAGCCTTAAGCACCTCACTGCGCTTCATATTATGCTGAACACCCACAGCGTTACTCAAACCTCAGAGCAACTCTTTGTCAGCCCTTCGAGTGTGAGTAAGACATTATCTCAGCTGCGTGACATACTTAACGACGAGCTTTTCTATCGGGACGGCACCAAGCTGATCCCGACGCCATTTGCCTTGCAGGTAGCTCCTACTGTTCACGCGATTCTTTCAAGCATGAACGGACTGCTTCATCAGAAGAGTTTTACCCCTCAAGAATACCAAGGCAGCTTTTCACTTTCGATGCGCGAAAGTACCTTTGAAGTATTCGCGTCAAAGCTCAGCAAAATTACCACTGAACTCGCACCAAACGCGAAGCTCAACATCTATTCGAAACAACAGCTCGGCTTCGATGCTTTGCTCAGTGGCAAGGTCAATTTGATCTTGTTGCCCCATGATATATCTCAGCCGCCGACCGATAACAAAGAGCTGGTTTGGGAAACAATTCTTCCTGACGAGATGGTTTGTTTGATGGGCGCACATCACCCTCTTGCTCAGCAAGAACTGACGGTGGAAGGCTACTTAGATTACAAGCACATTGGGATTTTAGATAACGAACTGTCTCAGCCCTACTTTGAACAAAACTTGGTTCAATGCCACCAGCCAAGAGAGATGGCAATATCGGTCGCGGACTTCGGCGCTGCGGCTGTGTTGTGTCACCACACACCTTTCCTGTTCACTTGCTCTAAACAGTGGGCTGAGCATGCTAAACAAGCTCAGGGCTTAGTGAGCAAGCCCTTGCCTTTTGATTACGGTAAGGTGGCGTATAGCTTGGTGTGGAATAAACCCAACATGAATGATCAAGCGATCAAATGGTTGTGTGACCTGTTTTTAGAAGCTTAATATTTTTAGAGACTTAATATCTTTAGAAAGTTAACGTTCTTAGAAGCCTGATTGACCGCCTAAGAAATCTAAAGACTAGGTATAAACCTCAGGGGTTTGCATCGGTCTTTGAACTATGGTGTATAGCTTATCGTGAAAGCTCTGCATCTGTTGTTCGTTGCATTTCGGCCAATCTAACGCTTCGCCAATGACACCATGATGTTGAAACGCATTCAGTCGAATTCGAACATCACTTGGTAGAGTCTTCAAGTAACGCCCCACCTGTTCAATTTCGTCCTCAAGGTCGCTTCTATTTGGAATATGCAGCAACCTAGCTTCGTGCAGTTTTCCTTTATCTGCTAAGTAGTTAATGGTTTCAAACACCCTATGGTTGCCTCTGCCCACTAACCATTGATGTGTTTCCGATTGCCATGATTTTAGGTCAATCATCGCGCCATCAAGATAAGGCAACACCTTGTCCCACCCTTGAAGTGACAGCGAACCATTACTATCAATAAAACACGTAAGGTGCGCTAGCTGAGGATCACTTTTAATCGCTTGAAATAGCTCTATGATAAACGGCAACTGCATGGTCGCTTCACCGCCAGAAACGGTAATGCCACTCAAGAAAAACTGATTATGCCTGACAAGCTCCAGAACCTCTGAGACCGTCATTGTGGTAATTTTCGGGCTCGACTTATGGTCGCAGACATCAATACACTTATCGCAGTTGGTGCAAGCTGCTGGGTCCCACTTCACTTTGCCATCAACCATGCTTAAAGCACGGCTTGGACAGCCACTCACACAATCTCCACAATGGTTACAGTGATTGATGGTATGAGGGTTATGACAGGTTATACAGTCGAAATTGCACCCCTGTAGAAACAGCACAAGCCGATTCCCCGGTCCATCAACACAAGAAAAGGTCAGCACACGGCTGACCTTCGCTTGTTTTTCTGTCTTATTATTTTTAACCCTAGCCATTTGAGTTGTTAGATCAGAAATTTTCATAATTCACATTGTTCGTAGTCGAAACGCAACACACACATAACACACGCACGTTAAAGCTATTCGTATGTCGGCGACATCTCTAAGCTCGCCACGCGTGGTTTACGCTCTAATATGCCCGTGTTCTTCGCAGCTTCAGCACCTAAGAAGGTGGTATTGGTGCGTGAGCCTTGCTCGTCATATTTGGCAATGTCAGACAGCTTAATCATGTAACCCGTCACGCGAACCAAATCGTTTGATGCCACGTTAGCCGTAAACTCACGGTAACCCGCTTGAATCGCACCTTTACACAAATTGAACATCGCTTCAGGGTTAGATTTCACTGTTTCGTCGATGGTCAGAATGTCACTGATGCCCGACATGTAGAACTTATGGTGACCCGCGGTAGCACGAACGTAAGAGACTGGATCTGGTTCGGTGCCATAAGGAATACGGACACCCGGAGTCACATCTTCATCTAGGCTAATACCGCCTTGAGCATGCAGCAGAGCCTTACCTTCCAGCCCATATTTCACTTCAGAGCTTTCGACGATCTCAGCCAGCTTTTCAGAGATACGGTGACCGAGTTGATTAGCTTGTTCATCGTGACCATAGCGCCCTGATTTATCTTCTTTTTCCATCAAGATGTTGACGGCTTCCGCCATGCCATAAATACCAAACATTGGCGCAAAGCGGTCTTCTTCGATAAGGCCTTCTTTGGTCAGGAAGCCGTCAAAAAAGTTAGACTCTTCATGCAAGAAGCGGCTACGAGCGTTCATCAATTCAACCATGATGCCACTGTAGTTCGGCAATACTTGTTGTAAGAAATCAGCACTGTCCTCAGACTTCAACGCCACTTGCTTCAGGTTCATACGTACTAGCGTGTTTGAACCACCCGCTAAAGGCAAAGAGTTATAGCAGCTCACAATACCAAAACGCTTGTCGCCGTAAGCCTCGGCATGCGCTGGATAGTTTGCGATATGTGGTTTACTGCACTCGCAGATATTGCTTGCCGCATGACGAAGTAGATCATCAGGTGTCACAGCAGGGTCATACATAAAGGTTAGGTTTGGTGCGATCTGCTTCAGTTCAGCATCTACGCGCAAAATCGTACGACACACAATGTTATCGGTCGGGCCGATATTCACATGCATAAAGGCATCTGGCAATGTGCGGTCCAGCATAATCCAGAACAGCTTAAGCTTTTGATATACCTGCTCATCCGTCAAGCCGCCAACAAATGGCATCAGTACATCATCCAACTGACCTAGGTATACCGGGATTGATGTCACAGACGGAACATGGTGGTAAAGGATGGTAAGCATGTTCAATGCTTCATCGAAATTAGTTGCCGCGCTAAGCTCTAAATACTTTGAGCCTTGATGTAAGTATTTAGAATAGTCTGGAAGTACATAGCGCGGCTTAAATGGTGCATGCCCTTCAAACATGTCACATAGCACACCTTGTTGTAGGGCTTGCACTACTTCGTTGCTTACCGCCATATACGGCAAGCTTGCTTCAGCTTCTAAGGCAAGATAGCTCGACTTCTGCTTTGGAGACAGGTGGGCATCTGAAATGATATTGCTAAAGCGTTGTTGTTGCTCTGAAAGTGGTGAAGAAGTAGATGACGCAGATTGGTGGCTCATTATTAAACCCTTAAAATTGTTATGGGCTTATTTTATATCTCACCATCATATTTCCACTAATGAAATGTATGCAATGCTGTTTTTCCAAAATGGAAATTGGATAATTGAAATTAGCCGTCATGAAGACATTAGGTATAGTCCGTTTAAAACACGAAGCCGTAAAAATAGAAAAACCCACATAACTGGCTTTAAGGCCGTTGATGTGGGTTTCGTAGTTTAAATGAGCATTCTGAATGCTAGCTCAAGGCATACACACGATTACAGATCAGGAAGCGCTTGTTTACGTCCAACACCCATTAATACCTTTAACTCACCTTGTGGTGTATCAACAGAGAACGGTGTCGACACTTCAACAACAGAGAAACCTGCCGCACTCAGTACATTCTCCGAGCGCTGCTGGCTTACGCCATAATCTTCACTGCCGTTTTCTAGGTACCAATCCCAGTGGACAAACGTGCCATCATTTTCAAGCAACGTATAAATCAGACTGACTGTGTCTTGTAGGTTCGGGATAAAACCACACACCGAAGAAGCGACCACTAGGTCAAACTGATTTCTGAATGCTGGATGCTGCGCTGCTAGTCCGCGCGATAAAATATCAACAACCGGTTCAACGTTAGGTAGCTCTTTCTTATCTAACTCTTCAATCATCCCTTCGGAGATGTCGAGTGCGATGATCTCTTTTGCTAAAGGAGATATTTTCTGGCTGAGTAGTCCTGTACCACAACCAAAATCAAGGACACGGGTTCCGTTTAAGTCAACGAGCTGTGTTAACTGGTCAAATACGGACTGTGCGAATACTGCGGTCGCGGGATCTTTATCCCAATCAACGGCGTACTCGTCCCATTGTTTCGCCATCATGGCCTCCATCTTTACTTCTTGTAGGTTCGGAACCCCCCCAGAGTAAACCAAATTAGTCAATTCGTCATAGAGTTATCATGCAAAGATGGACTATTTCTAAGATAGTCAGCACAATATTCAGATAATATGCACCAGCCCCCCGCTTAATATGGAAATGAAATGAACCTTTCTCAAGTCCAAGCCTTTTGTTCCGTTGCTGATTTAGGATCAGTGTCTGAAGCTGCACGCCAGCTAGAATGCAACCGAACCAAACTCAGCATGTCGATTAAAGCCTTGGAAAAAGAGTTAGATGTCGAGCTGTTCGTACGCAGCGGAAACCACGTTGAACTTTCTGAAGCGGGTAAAGCGATTTACAAAGATTGCGAAGGCTTGTTGGTGACAGCAGCGCGTATTAAACAGACCTGCTTGCATGTTTCAGGCGAATTTAACGCAGAGATTTGGATAGCGCGAGATGATTCCCTACCCGATGAAATGTGGCAGGACTTATCTCATGCCTTAAATAACAAGTACCCTTCTACCTCATTCAACTTCGTTCTCGCGTCGAGCGGTGATTTAGCAAACCTAGTTGAAACTCAGCAAGTCGACTTCGCATTTGGCGTCGATTACGAACGTGTCGATGACCCAAGAATTATCTACAACCCGCTTGGTAAGATTCGAATGATGTCTGTATGTAAGAAAGGCCATGATTTGAGTGCGATGCGACGAGTGTCTGATGAGGTACTGAGAAATTCGATGCAAGCGACCATGGTTTATCTTAATGAAAAGGATAATCCAGAGCTTGAGCCCTTTTCGCGTCGCTACATTGGTTTCTCTAGCTTTGACTTTATGTTGGATACGATTTTACGTGAAGAGGCGTGGGGCGTAATGCCAGAGCCACTGATTCGTCACTTGCTACGTGAACAAGAATTAGCGGTGATCAAACACACCTACGGCCTGACTCAAGAAGACTACTGTATGTTTACCGCAGCTGGCATGGCGGAGCACCCGGGAATGAATTGGTTAGCCGACCAGCTTAGTGACTACTTGTTTGATTTCTAGCTCGCGCTTATAGCTTATCGTCTATAGCAAAGGGCAAAATCACAAACAGCACTGCTCCTAAAAAACCATCACGTGATCCACTAAGTAGCGTCCGTCTTCTTCAACCAATACCATTTCAGCGACAAACTCACCTTTGGCAATGGTGTAAGCTTGTTTCCACACAAAAGCGATGGAGTCTGAACGTCTAAATAGCGCCACAGGCTCACGCTCAGCAAAAAAGCCATTACTGTGCTGATAATGGTGGCACACCTTTTCTAAATATTCCGGCGTAACAATGTCTTTCATTCTTTGAGTAAAGTCTCGACAGTGCTGCTCATGATCAACCTTGGTTGAACCATCCATCAGATTATCCATGATCGGGTTAGCAATCGCCCACAAATCGTTATCACTGATATCGTCAAACTTCATATTGATTCACTCCTTGTCCATCGCAGTCGCAGTCGCAGTCGCAGTCGCAGTCGCAGTTCAATCTAGAAGACCAATAAAACCTTAGCGACTAATGTGTTTTATTAATCATAAACGATCCTATTTCAGTTGCATAACATCCCAAAAAACACTCAACGTCAACTTTATTGACACCTTAAATT
The DNA here is from genome assembly GCF_000272105.2 of Vibrio splendidus 12E03. Lineage (GTDB taxonomy): Bacteria > Pseudomonadota > Gammaproteobacteria > Enterobacterales > Vibrionaceae > Vibrio > Vibrio splendidus_I. The sequence goes on along the minus strand of NZ_AJZD02000234.1, from coordinate 29,420 downwards.
CAACCTAAGCCATTGAATTTAAAGTGTTTATACATTTTGCTTAAATAGGACATATAAACGTCATCAGATAAAGTTTGTAAAGTTAGCTCAATATTAGAACAATGAAGTTATCAAAAACATCTGGAAAATATTATGTGTGACAGGAAAAGCCAAAACGAAAATCGAGTACTATTGTTCTCAGCCCTTTTAGCATCAGGCTTCGCAATTGGCGGATTGGTGTTGGGTCTTCTCGTTGGCTCTCTGGTCATAGTATTTGACGGTGTCTATTCTCTTATCAGCTTACTGTTAACTTTATTGTCACTAGCTGCTTCAAAATACATTAACCGCCCTTCAGATAGAGAGTTCCCGTTCGGTCGAGCTATCATCGAGCCGATTGTGATTGCCATCAAAGCCGTTGTGATTCTGCTTGTGGTTGGTTATTCACTTTACTCTGCGATTGGTGCCTTGATGACAGGTGGTCGTGAGGTCGATGCTTCTATCGCAACTCTGTTTGGTATTTTCAACGTATTGGGTTGTGGTTACGCTTGGTGGTACATCGCTAACAAGAGCAAACGTATCTCTTCAGGTTTGATTCAAGCGGAATCTAAACAGTGGCAGATGGATACACTATTGAGTGTCGCGGTAACGGCTGGTTTCGTCGTAGCGTGGGCAATGACATTCTCGCCTCTTGCGTCATACGCAGTATATGCCGACCCAATGATGATGTTACTGATGTCTTTCTACTTCATTAAAGTGCCATTCGACATGTTACGAGAAGCAATGCGTGAACTGCTGATGATGTCGGCAACCAAAGATATTTGTGACGCGGTAGATAAGAACGTTGTCGCGGTAGACAAAGAAGCGGATCAAGATTTGGAGCTGATGGGTGTGACTAAGGTTGGCCCAGAACTAAGAATTAACGTTGATATTCATACCAACGACCAACAAGCCATTGCGGTCGATGATATTGAACGAACGCGCCGACAGCTTAAGCGACGCCTATCTAAGATGCCTTATGAGCTTCAATTGAATCTCAATGTTGCGAGTTAAGTTTTCCATAGCAAACGAGGACACACCTCACCTGAGTACATAAACTCAAATTAAGAGTGAGATTGAACCTTTTTAGAAGCCGACGCCTTTACCGTCGGCTTTTCTCTTGTTACCCACCAGCAAGCGAGTGAACCAACGGTTACCATACAAACGCCCTGCCAAAATGTCATGGTCAACGACAAGCCTAAAATCAACGAAGATAGTACGGTTGCGAAGATTGGCGTAAAGTAAGACATGGTTGCAAGAAACACCATATTGCCCCCCAGAATCGCCGTGTTCCAAAGCGCATAGCCTGCGCCCATACAAGCGCCAGCTAACGCTAAGTCAATCGCCGCACTCGTTGTCATCACCATGCCTGTTTCATCACTCAACGCATATTTAATCCACAGAGTGATCGCCGTAGCGATAAAGAAAAGCACAATCGCATTCTGTCCTTTAGCAACGCGCTGGGTGTAGTTGCAGTAAACAGCCCAAATAATCGCACCAAAAAACGCCATAGAATAAGTTTTAGGATTAGTCGCAATGTTGGCAGCAATTTGATCAACAGATAGACCTTGATCACCACTGATGCTCCAAGCCACACCGAAGAATGCCAAAAAGATACTTGGATAAACCAACCAGTTAATCTTTTTGTCACTCAGCAGCACCGCAAACAACACCGTCAGTGCCGGCCATAGATAGTTGATTACTGCCATCTCTATGGCTTGATGTCGGCTGTTCGCCATTCCCAATGCCAGAGCCAGGAAAATCTCATAACAAACGAACAAGGCGCCGCCAATCAGCAAGTAAGACTTAGAGAAGCGTGACAACTTTGGTAAACCCATAACACAGACCAACAACAGTGCACTTACCGTATAAAGACTGGCTGCACCACCAATTGGACCTAGCTGTTCTGAGACACTACGAGACAGAGCAATCAAACAGCTCCATAATAAAATGGCGATAATACCGTAGCAGCTATAACGATGAGATTTCAGCACGCCTTTTCCTTTATCTGTTTTGATGGTCACTCTATGGTTAAACCAAGTTCAAAATAATTGGCCGAGTACATTTTCGTACTCGGCCATCAATACTTTGTTTACAAAGCATCTATCAATTTACGAAACATTAATCAATTAACGAAGCATCTATCCACCAGCGAAACGCCAATCAATTTACAAAGCATTGCTCAATTAACGAAATCAACCAGTTATGATGCGTATTCAGTAGTGGCAGGCAGTTAATAACTAAGCCAGCAGCAGAGCTTGCAAGTTAGCCAAAGACTTCACTTGATAGTGAGGATTGATGCCCGCTGGCGTTGCCTTTTCTTGGCTATTTAACCAGCAAGTTTCAATGCCAAAATCTAACCCACCTAGAATATCGGAATGTGGGTTATCCCCGACCATCAATATTCTTTGCTTCGATGGCAATCCAACCAGCTTATGCGCATATTCAAAAATCTCGGCATCCGGTTTCGCTACCCCAACCTCTTCAGAAATGATCACGTGATCAAAGTAATCCGTCATTCCTGTGCGCTCTAAACGGATTGACTGCAGCTCTGTAAAACCGTTAGTGATGATGCCCATGTTCACTTTGCCTTTTAAAGACTCCATCAACTCTTTTGCACCAGGAAGCAGCGAACAGATGTCTGCCATTGCGGTCAAAAATGCACTGTTTAGTTCTGCTGTTGTTGTCTCTAGCTTTGTTGCCCAGCTTTCAAAACGCGCGTGCTTCAGTTGAGCTGCCGTAATACGCCCATCTTGGTAATCTACCCAAAGTGGTAAATTCACCTCTTGGTAAACCGAATAATCCTGTTCACTAAAGTCCACACCAAAACGGGAGAACATCAGCTTCATTCCTTGAAAAGCATCAAAGTGGAACAAGGTTTCATCCGCATCAAAGAATATCCAATCGTACTTCATTTTCTGTCCTGTTATTCGCGCTGTTGAGCAATGCTGTGTCTGTTTTTATCGTAGTTTTGCTTAATTTTTCTTTTCGCCTTGTAGGCTGGCAATCACTTTACTCGCAAATCTGTGATCCTGTATATAAATCTAATAATTTATAGATAACAAGCCACAAGTCATGATGTATCGCAAATTTTGCCACATATTAAACCAATACCATACAAGAAACACACTTAAGTACCGGGAGGTATTATGAAGCACTTTTTACCGTCATCTGTCATGCTCACCCCTTTTCTTGTCAAATACTATGACGAGGAGCCAGAAGACACCCTTGGTTCTGAAGAGTCGCAAGATCCTCAAATTGAATGCAGTGATGACTCTGATAAAAAATCGACACCAGCCTAACCAGAGCAACGTTCAGTGAAAAACCTTATTTTTCATTGTTATAGAGCACCATTCTGCTCTTGTTGGAGTCAATTTATCACTAACCAATACTGACAAAGAACACAGCCAAAAACCATGAAAACGATTGCTATATGAGCCCTATCACAATGACTAGCCACAAAGTGGTAGTTCGGGATCAAAGTTGTTCCAGATCAATGGTCGACCACTTGAATGCCGACAACATGTAGGAAATTAAAGATCATAATTAACGGAGTTTTCCAATGTCTACTGCATTTTACATCCCTACAATCAACTTCATGGGTACTGGCTGTCTGAAGGATGCTGCTGATAGCATTCAGTCTCAAGGCTTTAAAAAAGGTCTGATCGTAACTGATAAAATCCTGAACCAAATTGGCGTAGTTAAGCAGGTACAAGACCTTCTTAGCCAGCGTGGCGTAGATGCAGTTGTATTCGACGGCACTCAACCAAACCCAACCATCACTAACGTGAACGATGGTCTAGAATTGCTGACTGACAACGATTGTGATTTTGTTGTTTCTCTAGGTGGCGGTTCTCCACACGACTGTGCAAAAGGTATCGCTCTGGTTGCTTCTAACGGCGGCAAGATTGCAGATTACGAAGGCGTAGACCAATCTGAAAAGCCAATGATGCCATTGATCGCTATCAACACCACAGCTGGTACAGCATCTGAGATGACACGTTTCTGTATCATTACTGACGAAGCTCGTCACATTAAGATGGCTATCGTTGATAAGCACACAACTCCGCTTATCTCAGTAAACGATCCTGAGTTGATGCTTGCTAAACCTGCATCACTGACTGCAGCAACGGGTATGGATGCGTTAACCCACGCAATCGAAGCTTACGTTTCAATCGCAGCAACGCCAATTACCGACGCTGTAGCAATTAAAGCGATCGAACTTGTGCAAGCGCACCTAAGAACAGCAGTAACGCACGGCGAAGACATTGAAGCTCGCGAGCAGATGGCTTACGCACAATTCATGGCGGGTATGGCGTTTAACAACGCGTCACTGGGTTACGTTCATGCAATGGCGCACCAACTGGGTGGTTTCTACGACCTTCCACACGGTGTATGTAACGCTATCTTGCTTCCACACGTTCAACGCTACAACGCACAAGTTTGTCCTGAGCGTCTACGTGATGTGGCAAAAGCAATGGGTGTGAATGTTGAAGGCATGACGGCAGAACAAGGCGCAGAAGCAGCGATCAACGCGATTGTTCAACTTGCAAACGACGTGAACATTCCAACTGGTATCGCGCAACTTGGTGCGAAACTAGAAGATATCCCAACGCTGTCTGATAATGCACTTAAAGATGCTTGTGGCTTCACCAACCCTAAACAAGCAACTCACGAAGAGATCTCAGCGATCTTCGAAGCGGCAATGTAACCTAGATACAAATCACTTCTTATAGCTAAAACAAACGGACTCACCTTGTGAGTCCGTTTTCTTTTATCTATCCAATCCCTTTCAAACCTTTATCTTCCTCGCTAATCACTCATCACTCATCACTCATCACTAAAAAGTCGCATTGTTGCAATCGCTTGGTTATAGTCAAACTATTGATATATAGAATAACAAACAGGTTCCATTGAGTCGTAGGATAGCTAGCACCTCATTATTGGCGTCACTCATTTCATACTCCGTTCAGGCAGAGGAACAGAATGAGTGCCACAGTCAGCCGTTAGAAGACGTCCCTGTCGAAAAGGCTTACCATTTTCTGAACAGTAAATTTTGCCAACCTGCACTCTGGTTCGATAGCTTCTTTGTAGATGACCGAATAACTGAAGATGCCAGAGCTGGCACATCTGTACGTTGGTATAACGATTTTATTTATTCTGAAGGTGGGGAGCTAGACTACTCGACCAAGCTCAAAGCGCGCCTTCATCTCCCCTTTGTCAGTAAACGCCTAAAGTTGATCTACGAATCTGTCAGCGATGAAGAGTTCTTGGATTTCTTTCCGCAAGATTCAGAGGAATTAGAGAGCGCACTCGGCCTACGTTACGATGCTTATGCCAAGGGTTACAGTAGCTTCAATATCAAAGCGACACTGCGCCCGCGTATTGAAGCTCGCTACCGATTTACCTACCCTCTCACAACCGATGCGGTATTCAGGCTTACTCAACGTGTATATCAAGAAAAACAAGAGACTGGCGAAATCACTGACATCGATTTTGATCTTTCTTTGAGTGATGATTTCTTGGCTCGATGGTCAAGCTTTGCAGGGTACAACGACAACCTTAAAGGTTGGAACTATGGTACAGGGCTAATCTTGTATCACTACCTTGCCCAAGACCAAGCACTTCAATATAGCGCCACGATTAATGCAACGGATGAGCCGCATAATCATTACGAATACGCTCAGGTTTCGGTTACCTACCGACAAAACGTATGGAAAGAGTGGCTGTTCTACGAACTCATCCCTCGTTATCAATGGGAACGAGAGCCCCATGAGAAACACACCGAAGAAGCCAACATCACCCTACGGCTTGAAGTCCTATTCAATAATGTCTAGCTCAACAACGCCTAGTTAGTGTTTAGGATATGAGCATCGAGAGATAAGAACAGAGGCACAAAAAAGCACATCATGCGATGTGCTTTTCAATTCAATCAGGCTGAAAGTGTAATCTTAACCTTTGTAATTTCTTACTCGCGCCGCTTCTGCTTCACGTTTATCGACAACCGTCTTACCGATTGGCGCCAGCGAGATAACCGCGAGCTTAAGGTGTTGAATCGCGAACGGAATACCGATGATGGTAATGAAACACGCCACTGCTGACATGATGTGACCAATCGCAAGCCAGATTCCCGCAAACAAGAACCAAATAACGTTACCAATCACACCTAGCGGACTCGTGCCAATGTCCATTTCATTGGTCAGTTCATCACGCGAAATCGCTTCCTGACCAAATGGGAAGAATGAGAAGTTACCCATAACAAAACACGCTCTACCCCATGGAATACCAACGATGGTTAGGAATGCGAGCAGTCCGAAGAACCACCACGCCAGCCCCATAAATACACCACCGAACAGAAACCAAATGATGTTTCCTATTGTTTTCATTCTGTATTCTCCAAATCTTGTAATACTGTTTATTTCATATGCCGAGTAAGGCAATACTTGTTCTAATAGGTTCATTATTGTTGAACCTTTATGAACCGTTTATGAATCACTTACATTTTATGTGATTGATACACACCACGGTTCTCTAAATCTACATAGGGCTAAACCCATTTATTTGATACCATACACTTAGATTTTTAGTACCAAAAAGCTAAACAGACTCAACAACAAATTTAAGGCCGAATTTATGAATAACACTGAGCAACCTAAAAAGAAAATGAAAAACTGGGTGCCAATCGTCTTCTTCGGACTTCTCAGCACGGTTCCAGTGTTCATGTTCTTAGTTGATGTGTACATCAACCAGTATATGTAACAGAGCCGGACATCCTAGCTATATAAATGGATATAAGAACCTTTTCCTGTATCCATTTCAGTTCCAATTAGATCAGTTCTTCTTCAGCCAGCTCTTCCGTGATCAAATCAGCTCTTCGCTAATAAAATCTAGAATGTCTATCAGCTCATGATCAGGCAAATTTAGTAGGTTATCCCCTACATACCATTCAATCTTACATTGGTTTGGCAACTCACTGATCGCTGGGTTTCCTATCCAAATCTTGTGTTTCTTCGCTATGTTATCTCTCACAATAATGCCGTCTTCATAGTTCACAGGTAAATATAGGTGAAGCATGTTGACCTGCGGTTGCTGCGGATTAATAGTGAACTGAGGATAGTCTAATAAGATTTGGTAGATCTGTTTTGTTCGCTCAAACAGTGATGGCATCAACTCTAATCGCTCATCAAACTGCATTGCTGCTGAAACCACATAAGGCGTTCGGTGATAAACATTGCCACCTTGGCGCTTCATCCACGCAGATGCTTTCGCTACAAAGGCTTTATCGCCCAACAATAACGCCCCCCCAAGGCCATTGAGACCTTTGTACAGCGAAACATAAGCACTATCGAAGCCCTGAGCAATCTCGCTGTATGACTTTTGGTAATAGGCGCCGCATTCCCACAAACGCGCACCATCCATATGAAGGTGAATTGATTGTTCTTTGCAGTACTGCTTGATCGCTTCAAGCTCATCCCATTCTGGTAATTGGCCGCCGATTTCACGCATGGGTAATTCATATAGAGCGGCTGCAATCTCATCAGGCCACGCCTTTAAGTCATCAACATTCCAAGTGCGAAATACGTTGCCAACGGGAAGTACGTTGAATCGGTTTTGGAGCTGATACCCTTGGCGTTCATGACGCATAATATGACTCGATTCATGCATCGCCACTACTGGGTTTCTTTTCTCTTGGCACGCAATTTCTAATGCTGTTGGTTGATTCATGGTGCCAGTAATCACAAATACAGCCGCTTCATATCCTAGCAGTTCCGCGACTTTGTTTTCGAAGCTCTCGATAAACTCACCATCGCCGTAGCTATCATGGCTCACATTGTGTGCCTCACACCATTCAGCCATCTGAGCGAATGTTTGTGCTGGAGTCGGTTCTAGGTGACCGGAAAGCAACAAATCACATTGTTGACGCAAGTCCATGCTCATAGTTTTTCCTTTATTCATTATCGTTCTATGTAGGGTTATTGGATTATTTACGTTACCCACCAACGGTGACATAAAATGCCCAAATTCGCTTTTATTATTCGTGAATAATTAGTTTTACTCAGTCATCGGCGGCTTGTGCCAGAAATACTCAAATTGACGGATGTTTTATATAATTAAGTACCTAAAAACACACGCATCTAAATAGATAAGTATGGGCTAATTCGTTGTTGTTCAACCATTCTTCTATTATTGTATATCTATAATTCCAATAAATATTATTCGTTAATGGACAAAGAGGGCTATATGTCGAAAAATCGAGTCTTGGTGCTATTCGCTCACCCTTCTCAACATCGTTCTGAAGCAAACAAACCCTTATTTGAACAAGCCAAACGCGTTGACGGTGTTACCTGTGTCGATCTCTATGCCGAGTATCCGACATTTAAAATCAACATCGACCGTGAACAGAAACGCCTGTTAGACCATGACATCATCATTTTTCAGTTCCCTTTGTATTGGTACTCAACACCGGCAATTCTTAAAGAGTGGCAAGACCTTGTTCTTGAATACGGCTTCGCCTACGGCGCCGAAGGCAATGAACTACAGGGTAAGAAATTGTTATGTAGCATTACTGCAGGAGGTAAAAAAGATGCCTACCAAAGTGATGGTTACAACCATTTCACGATTCGAGAACTGCTTCACCCAATCGAACAAACCGCTTCTCTGTGCGGGATGAACTATCTCGCGCCCTTTGCGTTATTTGGCTCGCGTACCGCTTTGGAAGAAAACCGCATTCAAAAGCATGTCGATAGCTATAAAGTGCTGTTAGAGGCGTTAGTTGCTGGCAAGATCAATATCAAGAAAGCCAGCAAAGCAGAAAAACTCAACCACTACGTAGAAGAACTAATGGCAGAGGTTAAATAATGACGGGATATTTTCTACAAGCATTTATCTACTTAGTCGCAGCAGTTATTGCCGTGCCTATTGCCAAAAGACTTGGCCTTGGTTCTGTATTGGGTTACCTCATTGCTGGTGTTGTGATTGGCCCAATCATTGGTCTGGTAGGTGAAGAGACCACAACGATCCAACACTTTGCCGAGTTCGGTGTGGTTATGATGCTGTTCTTAGTCGGTCTTGAGCTTGAACCTAAGATGCTTTGGGCAATGAGGAACCGACTTATGGGGCTGGGTGGCCTGCAAGTTGGTGGCACTACCGCGATTGTAATGGGTATTGCTCTGTTCTTTGGGCAGCCTTGGACGATCGCACTGACTATCGGTTTGATCTTCGCACTGTCATCTACCGCGATTGTACTCCAAACCTTTAACGAAAAAGGGCTATCCAAAACAGAAGGCGGAAAGAACGCTTTCTCAGTCCTACTGTTCCAAGATATTGCCGTCATTCCTATGTTGGCATTTATCCCTCTATTAGCCTTGCCAGAATTAATTGAAGCTGCACAAAGCGCGGTTGCTTCGGCTTCTGATCACCATGAAGAGTTAAGCCTCGTCGCTGGCCTACCCGGTTGGGCTTATGGCCTTGTGATCACAGCATCTATTGCGATTGTTGTGGTCGGCGGACACTTCTTGAGTCGTCCACTGTTCCGCTTCGTGGCAAGCTCAGGCCTGCGTGAAATCTTTACTGCAACCGCACTGATGTTGGTGATTGGCATTGCTGCACTGATGAGCCTAGTCGGCCTATCTCCGGCTTTGGGTACCTTCCTTGCGGGTGTGGTTTTAGCGAACAGTGAATTCCGCCACGAACTTGAGTCCAATATCGACCCGTTTAAAGGGCTGCTACTTGGCTTGTTCTTCATCACCGTAGGTGCAGGCATCAACTTTGATGTTCTATTCAACGACTTTGGTTTGATCATTGGCCTAACCCTTGGCGTTATGCTTCTTAAAGCCTTGGTGCTATTTACGTTGGCATTGATATTCAAAATCAAAAACAGTGACCGTTGGCTGTTTACACTGAGCTTGGCGCAAGCCGGTGAGTTTGGTTTTGTACTACTAAGCTTCTCAGCTCAAAACCACGTATTACCTGCTGACATCGTCCAAACATTGTCGCTGGTTGTGGCACTTTCAATGTTCCTAACGCCAGGGCTGTTCATTTTATTTGATAAAGTGATTCTTCCTCGTTACGAACAAAAATCTAACGACCGCGAAGAAGATACCATCGAAGAGAAAGGCACCGTTATCATCGCGGGCATTGGTCGATTCGGTCAAATCGTTAACCGCTTGTTGGTGTCGAACGATGTCAATACGGTGGTTCTGGATCACCAAGCGAACCAAGTAGACTTACTGCGCTCTATCAATATCAAATCTTACTTTGGTGATGCGACACGTCATGACTTATTACATACCGCTGGTATCGAAGAAGCTGCAATGTTGGTTGTGGCTATCGACAACCAAGACTCAAGCGTGGAGTTGGTCAAATACGTTAAGCACTCCTACCCTAACGTAAAAATCTTGGCTCGTGCGTTCGACCGTGGTCATAGTTACCGCTTAAGAGAGGCTGGTGCTGATTTCGTAGAATCAGAAACCTACCACTCAGCACTAGAAATGGGCGCACAAGCACTACGCTCGTTGGGTCATCATCCATTCTTCGTCGAGCAGCAAAAATCGACGTATCAACGCGTTGAGAGTCGTAAGTCTGAAAAGCTTTACCAAGCTTGGTCTGAAGCGGAAGAGAATCCACGCTACGACAACAACTACCGACAAATCTTCATTCACCTTGAGGAAGCAATGAAAGAAGATATGAAGAAAGACCGTTCAGACAAGCACTCTCGCTCTGAACGTGGTTGGACACCTCCACCGAAAGGCTATGCAGATGGCTTTGAGGAAGAAGAGTCTTAAGTAGCATCTAGACTTCAGCTCTAGATAACCATGCAATTCAACCATCAAAAGCGGCTATTTGAGCCGCTTTTTCTTTCATTTAACCCCGACAAAACCTCAAATGAGCATAAAAGTATCAAGTGCTGATACTCGTAATCCGAGAGATTTGTGTGATCTAGCTAAGATTTTTAATTTCTGACCACATAGCAAAAGTGGATTCAATTTTTACATTATTGAAACATTCCACCCCTGCATAAACCACACCATAAACATGGCTATATATGCACTCATTCCTACCATACAAGCACCCACCCAATTCTTAGCGACCACTCTCTAAGGCTTGAATTACATTGCATATATCGAAATACGCCGCAAAAGCCCTAACAGATTCATTCATAAATCAAATAAATAACGCACGACATTCACAAATTCAAACCATCAAAATTAACATAAACATTTCAAAGTATGTCTATCGTTACAATTTGTAACGAATGGCGGTTGTCGGTATAGTCCTGCAATTCAAAAAGTGAGACCTTTGCGCTCACCTTAAAGGAGATATAATAATGATTACTAATGATGCCGTAATTATGGGCATGTTAGCTGTTATTCTTGGCGGTGTATTTATCACGGAAAGTAGCCAAAACAGCGCACTAAAAAAATTCTACTCGTTCGTTCCGGGTCTATTACTCTGTTACTTCGTTCCTTCGCTATTAAACAGCTTTGGCATCATTGATGCTTCAAACTCGAAGCTATACTTTGTGGCAAGCCGCTACCTATTACCAGGTGCATTAGTTCTTCTGATCATTTCAGCAGACCTTCGTAAAATCTTCGGGCTTGGCTCTAAAGCCGTCATCATGTTCTTGACCGGTACTGTCGGCATCATCATTGGTGGCCCACTGGCTATTCTGATTATCGACCAAGTTAACCCTGACCTTGTATCTGGCGACGTATGGCGCGGTCTAACAACGGTAGCTGGTTCTTGGATTGGTGGTGGCGCGAACCAAGCAGCGATGAAAGAAGTGTTCGAGGTTGACGACCAACTGTTCTCAGCAATGATTACCGTTGACGTTATCTGTGCAAATATCTGGATGGCAGTGCTGCTTGTTATGGCAGGCCGCCAGAAGAAGATTGACGCATGGCTGAAAGCAGACACATCATCTATTGATGAGCTAAAAGTGACGGTATCAAAATACCAAGAAGAGAACGCACGCCCTACCACTACAACTGATCTAATGAAGATCACTGCTATCGCATTTGGTCTAACGGGTTTAGCTCACTACTTCAGTGACATGATTGCACCATGGATTTCAACCAACGCACCAGAGCTTGCAAAATACAGCTTAACATCTGGCTTCTTTTGGTTAATTGTCATGGTAACAACGTTCGCGTTGATCGCTTCGTGCTTCAAATCGACACGTAGCCTTGAGCACAGCGGCGCATCAAAAGTAGGTTCGGCATTCATCTACATTCTTGTCGCAACTATCGGTATGCAAATGGATGTGACAGCTATCCTAGACAACCCTGGTTACTTCTTCATTGGTATCACATGGCTAACTATCCATGCCCTTCTGATGATAGCGATGGCGAAACTGATCCGTGCTCCATTGTTCTTTATGGCTGTAGGTAGCCAAGCCAACGTAGGTGGCGCTGCATCAGCTCCTATCGTTGCAGCAGCATTCCACCCAGCATTGGCACCAGTAGGTATCCTAATGGCGGTACTAGGTTACGCACTCGGTACATACGGCGCTTACATTTGCGGTCTCATCATGCAGGTTGCTGCTGGCTGATAGAAGCGTTTCAATCTAATGACACAAAAGGCTGAACGAAGATCGTTCAGCCTTTTTCATTTCTGCTCTTCCACTCTTAGATTAGTCAAATAAAGACGCCAGTTTGTTTTCCACCACAGGGCTAATATTAAAGCTCAACATAAAGTTTGGACGCGTCTTTTCATCTTTCTCGATATAGTAGTTCGCTTCAATGCCAAACTTCCAAGGACGTCCATTCAACACCGTTGTCTTGCTTACGCTTATATTCAACGGAGTTTCCGCCTGATCCTTATTCCAGTCATACGAGAATGTCGGCGCAGAGCCTACCGTCCAACCACCACCTAAGATCTCCACCCAAAACACTTGTGTCGATGTCCTGTTGATTCGAGTATCAGAATGATCGGCTCCGTCTCCAGAAACGCCATACAAGTGGTTGGGGAACATACCTACAACTCGTTCACTACTCGCCTTCCCGACCATAAACTCAGGTCCGACAGCAAACTGGTCCGCCGTTAAGTCACTGCTGCCCGTTGGCAAAGAAGCAAAGAGACCGAAAGCGACAATGGTACCGCCCTCCATTTTAGGCGCATAAGCTAAATCAAATGAGATGTCTGTAACGCCTGACTGATCCATATGCTGCGAGCTTGCTGGTGTATCCACATGGAAATCGTTCTGTACATAAGAGATAGCCGGGCGGAAGATCACTTTGTCGCCGTTATCCATGGGGAAAGGAAGAGTTGGTTGTAATACTGTAGCGAAACTGTCCCCTCCACCATCGTAACCACCTGAATACTGGAGCTTTAGATTGAGGCTAGCGTAAGCTGTATTTGGGTTTGCAAGTTCCTTTGCTGCCTGTTCTGCCGCTTGATCGCTTTCAGATTTAGAAATGTCGACCTTAGCGCTAGCAAAATTCGGCGTTAATAATAGTCCAGTTATTATCAGTGCAAGTGGTTTACAAGCCATGAGCCCTCTCTTCAATAGTAAAACAATAAGATGTAACTGCTTATTGAGTATTTTAGAGATTACTGGGCAGTAAAATGGCCATTAAGTGACAGAAGGGAATTAGCGAAGCCTAGATAAAGAAACAGACAAAGTATGGATACAAAAATGCCCCAAATCGCTTTGAGGCATTTTCAATTAATCAGGAAGCTCGGGAGTGTTTACTCCTTTTGCTTATTCCCAATCAAGAATTACTTTACCTGACATACCAGAGCGCATCATGTCGAAGCCTTTCTGGAAGTCGTCCACTTTATAGTGGTGAGTAATGATTGGTGTTAGATCTAGGCCAGACTGGATTAGTGAAGCCATCTTGTACCAAGTTTCGAACATCTCACGACCGTAGATACCTTTGATAACTAAGCCTTTAAAGATAACTTGGTTCCAATCTACTGCCATGTCTGATGGTGGAATACCTAGTAGAGAGATCTTACCGCCGTGGTTCATGTTAGTCAGCATGCTGTTGAACGCTGATGGGTTACCAGACATTTCTAGTCCTACATCGAAGCCTTCAGTCATGCCAAGCTCTGACATTACGTCTTCAAGCTTCTCTTCCATCACGTTTACTGCGCGAGTCACACCCATTTGACGAGCAAGATCTAGGCGGTATTCGTTTACATCAGTGATTACAACATGACGAGCACCTACGTGCTTAGCAACCGCTGCAGCCATGATACCGATTGGGCCAGCACCAGTAATTAGCACGTCTTCGCCTACTAGGTCGAAAGAAAGCGCTGTGTGTACTGCGTTACCAAACGGGTCAAAGATTGATGCTAGATCATCAGAGATTTCTGCCGGGATCTTAAATGCGTTGAACGCAGGGATCACAAGGAACTCAGAGAACGCACCAGTGCGGTTTACACCAACACCTGTTGTGTTACGACAAAGGTGAGTACGGCCGCCACGACAGTTACGACAGTGACCACATGTGATGTGACCTTCGCCAGATACACGGTCGCCGATTTCAAAACCACGAACTTCTTGGCCAATACCAACAACTTCACCTACGTATTCGTGACCTACTACCATAGGTACTGGGATTGTGTTTTGTGACCACTCATCCCAGTTGTAGATATGTACGTCAGTACCACAAATTGCGGTTTTCTTAATACGGATAAGAAGATCATTATGACCCATTTCAGGTTTTTCAACCTCGGTCATCCAAATGCCTTCTTCAGGCTTAAGCTTAGAAAGTGCTTTAATTTTCATAATGTTACCTAGTTCATCTCGCCTAACTGTAAGGCGAGAATCAAAAATCTATATATTCTACTGGGTGTTGCTCTATCTAATTAAAGGATGCTCGTGGCATCCCTTTAAAATTAGATGATACCCATGTCTTTACCAACTTGAATGAACGCATCGATTGCGCGGTCTAGTTGCTCACGAGAGTGTGCAGCAGACATTTGCGTACGGATACGAGCTTGACCTTTTGGTACTACAGGGAAAGAGAAACCTACAACGTAGATGCCTTTCTCTAGTGCGCGTTCTGCGAATTCAGCCGCTACTTTTGCATCACCAAGCATGATTGGGATGATTGCGTGATCTGCACCGCCCATAGTGAAGCCAGCTTCTTCCATGCGAGTACGGAAGTGAGCAGAGTTATCCCATAGTTGAGTACGTAGGTCGCCAGATTCCGCAAGAAGGTCTAGAACGCGAATAGACGCAGATACGATTGCTGGTGCAACAGAGTTAGAGAAAAGGTATGGACGAGAGCGTTGACGTAGCCAGTCGATCACTTCCTTCTTACCAGAAGTGTAACCGCCTGAAGCGCCACCCATTGCTTTACCAAGTGTACCAGTGATGATATCGATACGGTCTACAACGTTGTGGAACTCGTGAGTACCCGCGCCGTTTTTGCCCATGAAGCCGACAGCATGAGAGTCATCAACCATCACTAATGCGTCGTACTTGTCTGCAAGGTCACAGATAGCAGGAAGGTTAGCCACTACGCCGTCCATAGAGAACACGCCATCAGTTACGATTAGTGTGTGACGAGCGCCAGCTTCTTTAGCAGCGATAAGTTGCTGCTCTAGCTCTTCCATGTTGTTGTTCGAGTAACGGAAGCGCATTGCTTTACAAAGACGAACGCCATCGATGATAGATGCGTGGTTTAGTGCGTCAGAGATGATTGCGTCTTCTTTACCTAGAATCGTTTCGAATAAACCAGCGTTAGCATCAAAACAAGATGTGTAAAGGATAGTGTCTTCTTTACCTAGGAACGTAGACAGCTTTTGCTCTAGTTCTTTGTGAGAATCTTGAGTACCACAGATGAAACGTACTGAAGCCATACCAAAACCGTGCTGATCCATGCCATCTTTAGCCGCTTCGATAAGAGCTGGGTGGTTAGCAAGACCTAAGTAGTTGTTTGCACAGAAGTTTAGTACTTCTTCACCAGTCGAGATAGAAACCGCTGCTTTTTGTGCAGAAGTAATAATACGCTCAGACTTGTAAAGACCTTCTTCTTTAACTTCTTCGATTTGAGTTTGAATCTGTTGGTAAAATGCAGAAGACATTGTCTCATTCCTTCCTAGTTATTATTTAGCAGCATCGCGCGCCGCATTATGTAGGGGATGTAAACGATTTCAATTCGATCATTTACACTGTAAAACTTATACCCCTATTCTAGTTGAACATCCCCTTCTCGATTATCCCTTTAGTTGGAAAAACATTAATGAATCACAGGCACGAATAATGGTTCATCCCAGTGACACAGGGCACATAAACGCGTCTTACCTGCTCTTTTTAACGTCAAGTCCTCTTCCGTTTGTGTCTAATTTCACTTTCATATCAGATCTCTATTTTTCATCTCAGAACGATATGGTGATGATTCTCCGCTTCCCTCAGAATGCGCATTAGCAACGCCGCTATACAGATAAGCTTCAAACACATCAATCTATCAAGCAATCAAGCAATCACGCTAAGCAATTGATGAAATTGATTCACAAATCAGAAGAGATCAATCACAATCAAGGTTATGGTCACTGTTGAAATTAGTCTAACTGGATACTTATGATTAATCCCAAACTCATCGCCTTACTTCCTGATCTCGCCTCGTTCATCTTAGTGGTAAATGAAGGGAGTTTTACTGCGGCAGCAAAACAGCTAGGGGTGACACCTTCAGCGCTCAGTAAGCTAATCACACGCTTAGAAAAAGCACTCTCAGTGAAGCTATTTGAACGTACGACTCGTACATTGATCATCACTCAAGCTGGCCAACTGGTTTACGACCAGAGCGTTGTCATGATTAACGCTGCACAGCAAGCGGTTGAGTTGTCGACCTCTGATCACACAGAACCAGCAGGCTCCATAACGGTAGCGGCGCCTGAAGCTTTCTTAAACTCAGTGCTACAGCCTTTTGTTGTTCCATTTTTAAATCAGTATCCAGAGATCCAACTCAAGTTGAGAGCGGCCGATGGCGACATCGATATTTTACGTCAGGGCATCGACATCGCTTTCCGCCTTACCGATAAACCCGACGAAAGCTTAGTATTGAAAGAGTTAGGAAAAACAAACCTCGTGTTATGTGCAAGCCCTGACTATTTAGATGCCAAAGGTATTCCTCACCACCCTACCGAGCTGTCTGAACACGACTGTTTGTATCTTGCTGAGACAGACAAAGACCACATTTGGGACTTTCTTAAAGATGATGAATTTCACACGGTACCCGTCAGTGGGCGTTACGCGGTTAACCACTCGCAGATGCGATTGAAAGGCGTTAAAGAAGGGCTTGGCGTGGGTATTTTCCATGACTTCGTGATTCAAGATGCATTAGCTGAAGGTTCTGTAGTGCAAGTATTGGAAGATTGGACCATCAAGAGTAACTACCATGGCGCTATCGCGATGCAGTTTGCTCAAACCAAGTACATGCCTGCTCGCCTACGTGTATTCATTGATTACGCGATGGAGCACTTAGGTGACAAACTGGCAGGAGAAATAAACTGATACTGAAAGAAGTACATAACGCTGCAAGCATTGTGTGAATGATACAGATCCTCTCAAACTGAGAGGATCTGTTTAGATATTGATTAGCTTAACACCATCTTCAGTTTCTCAACGCGTGAAAACAGTAACCAATCCAATAGCATTGCAGTCACAATCGTTGCACCCGCGAGTGGAAACAGTACCGAAATAACAACCACAGTCACTAAACCCGCTTTCCATAAGCCTGCATCACCAAATTTCGGTGGAGTTCCCAACTTTCTTTGGCCTGAAGGTCTGCGCATCCACCACATTACTCCACCAGTCACTGACACCAAAATGAATGCCAAACAGAACAACGCATTTAGAAGCTTGTTGATGATGCTGATGTCACCTTGGTGCAGAGAAATACCGACGGCTAAGGTTTTGGCGAATAAATTGTAATCTTGCCACGTCACCTCTCCTAGGATGCGCCCTGAATATTGGTCGAGGTGAGTCGTGCGATCTTGGGTTGGATCGATAATGTCACCGCCCATGGTATTTGCAGCCACGGTGTAAACGCCCGTTTCTGAGCGCGGGAAATTGACTTTATATTGCGTAAAACCAAGAGCTTGAGCTTTTTCTATCACATCATCAATCGAGAAATTACTCGCAGATAATACATGCTGAGAATGATCTTCACCCATCTTAGAGTGATCATGAGGTTCCGTCGCCCTTTCCACATGATGAACGTGTTCTGCTGGCTTATCTTGAGACAAAGGCAGCGGTGTTTGCTCCAAGTTCCAAGGGAGCTCTTCTTCTGAGCCATGGTTGAGGGAAGCATGCGTCTTATCAGACAATGGAATATCGTCCCACATTTGAGCAGGGAAAGTGCTCCATGCTTGAACAAGCTTACCGCCCCAAAAACCTGTCCATGCCAATCCAGACAGAATAAACAACAACAGAATAAGCGATAACGTACCACCAATATTCGCATGCAGATCACGCATTAAAATACGCGTTCCTGAACCAAATCGAAGCTTAAGAAAACCAGCGCGGCTCGCGTTATCTCTCGGTAACCATAAGTAAATACCACTGATGAGCAACAGAATAGACAAGCTTATTGCGACTTCAATTAGATAATCACCCCAATCACCAATCAACAAAGTGCCGTGAATGTCATTCGCGAGTTGGTACAGGCTGTCGCTACGCGGAATCTCTCCGACCACTTCGCCCGTATATTGATTTACCGTGGCGAAGACCGATGTGCCGTCTACAAGTGCTACCGAAAAGCGGTTAGCCAGATCAGGAGCTTTGCTCGGAACAAACTGGGTAACCGAACCTTGTGGGTATTGAAGTTGTACTGCAGCTAACTGTTGTGACACTTTAATCGGCTCGCCCGATGCAACAATCTCTAGGGCTTCGTGGTGGAAAGTCAATTCGATTTCATCATCAAACAGCATCACCAAACCTGTAATGCTCAGCATTAACATAAACGGGATAACAAATAGCCCAGCATAGAAGTGCCAGCGCCATGAGAGGAAGTAGAGAGTTTTATTGTGGTCTTTGCTTTTTATACTGGTTTTCGAACCGGTTGTTGCACTGCTTTTAGACTGCGAAGTTACTTGTGCTTTCGCAGGGGTTTGAGATTCATTTCTCAACATTATTATTTCCTTTGACACACGCAAACATACCTTCTGAAAAATCAGAAAGTAATCTGAGCATGTTTAACTTTACTTAATACTTTATTTTTAATTATTTTAGTGGGTTAGGTTTAAGCAATATCAAAGGGAGGGCCGCGTGGGGCTTGCCTCGTGTAGCGTTCGCTTAGAGCCAAAAAAGCGTAGCTGTCGGAGACAATAGAACTCAGTCGAGTTGTCAGTAGTGTAGTGGGGAGTTCATCTTGGTGAAACGTGGAAAAATGGCTAAACGGACACGGCTTTCCTTTGTGAGTATTAGGTTCACCTTCTTCGATTTGAACCAATTCAAAGCCATTGACCGTACATAACGACGCCCATACTCCCGCACTATTACCATGAGCATTGATAACAGGCATTAATGTCACTAGCGCCCAGCTTAATGCTGTTGCAAGTAACATGGAGAAGTTGAACGAGGTTCGGCGCATTATTCCAAGTCTTTATAAATTTCCCTTATTATGAGCGACTTGGAATCTAGGTAAACGTAAAGATTAACAGCAAGTTAAAAAATTGAAGCTAACGCACACTCTTTTTCGTTAAATACTGGTTACAACACTAAAGCTAAGAAATTATTATTCAACACTTTGCATAAGGCTTTCAATAAAAGAGACAATAAAAAACGCCGCCTTACACCGTCCTCGAAAGAGGGGAATGTAAGGCGGCGTTTTAGAAATCGAATCTTGAGATTTGCTCTTTGTTACCTATCTAGCAAACTCATGATTAACAAATTAACCGAAGATCTTGCTCCAGATGCTTGGGTTACGCTTCTCATGGTACTCTTCACGAAGGCCGTCAATAGTACGAAGTTCTTGCTGTGCCGATGCTAAGTCACCTTGGTCTAGCTTCTGTTCAATGCTATCCAGTGATGCACTGATCTTTTTGAAGCCTTCCATGAAGTTGTCTTCTTTCTCGACTGGGTAAACACCCGTTTTCAGCTCTGCCACTAGCGTATCTAAACGAACAATAGGCTTTTGCATCTCTTCAATACTTTGAGCTTCTGCCGCTTGTTTGAACGCAAGCTTCATTTCTTGCATGTTTTTCTTAAGGTCTACATTGGCAAATGCGTTACCAGACAATACTGACGCAGCAATTAAGCCAGATAAAAGGATTGAGCGAGTTTTCATTGTTTCTCCAAGTGAAGCAGTGTCTTTGAAGTTAGAGCCATCATTACTGTGGCACTTCGACTTTATTATTTTCGGCTAGTGTATACAAAAATCTGTCAGGCACAAAAATTGATTGTGTCGAAATGCAAACCCGCCGACATTCTCTTAAACAAGATCTGAATATTCTGGGATTTCATTACGACCACGCAAGGCTAAAAAGGCTAGGAATTGCTTTGGCGAATGGGTAATCACTTTACTCGAATCTACGCCCACTTCATCTAACAATGCTGCGACTAAGTCTAAGCCACCGACATCTAAACAGAAATGCGCATCGCTGCCTGTTGTAATAAATGCACCTTTTGCTTTCGCTATTCTTGCAATCTCATAGCAGCGGTCAACACTGCCAACTCGGCTATTGCCTTTGAGTGTGGTGTTGTTGATTTCAATCGCCACGTTGTTCTCAACCGCACATTGAATGACGGCTTCGAAATCGAAATCAAAATTTGGGTTTCCTAAGTGACCAAGTGCATCAATTCGACCACCTTTAATCACATTCAACAATGCTTCTGTATGGGTAGCGACATCCGATGGGCGAAATACTGGCTCATGAAAACTCGCGATCACCCAATCCAAGTTCTTATCCACACTCGGATGAATGTCAATTTCACCCTGTGTGTTCATGATGTTTGACTCAACACCTCGAATAATTGCGACATCTTCAATAAAACGAGGGAGCACACGCTGATTGCTGAAGAACCAATAGTGTGGCGCGCCCGGCATTGATTCTGAATGATCAGTAGTACAAAACATGGCTAAACCGTTTTGCTTCGCCGATTTCGCGTTTTCGATCAGCGTGCTGTAAGCATGACCACTTGCGTATGTATGGGTGTGAGTATCTACTTTGAGTTCCATGAAACAATGCCCTCTAACTTGGTCTCTAAACGTTTTTCAAAAAGGTATCCCTGAGCCGCTTTCTGAAAAGGAGTGCCTCTGGCAACAATTTAACCAGTTTATCAGTTGAAAGTGACAATTAGCACCAAAACGTAAGGCTTAATTATTACTTCGTTTGCTCCGCAGGATAGAATTGATAGACCGCCTCTCCCACACGTATTCCATGCAAACTCGGTAATTGCGCCAATTTTTTGCAACCTACACAAGTTCGTCAATACTTAAACCAGTTCACAAGTCGGAGTGTTTGATGAGAAGAAGACGATATCCGCTGAGTATCCACATCACTAGCCTTTTCCTAATTTTGACAACACTTGTCGGTGCGGTATTGATTTCGATAAGTTATCGGCACTCTCAAGAGTTGCTGTTAGGTACAGTGCGCGAGATCAGTAATGAGCATCGCGACAAGCTGGAATCAGTATTTAAACAAGCCATTGCCCCTGTTATCACAACCTTAAATGTGATGGCGGTGAGCCCGTTTGTTGCTCATCAAACTTCCGCTGTCGAAAAAGACTCTTGGCTTGCTTCGGTCGATATCATCTTCAAACAAAACACCAATTTGGTCGCTCTATTTTATGGTTCTGAAGATGGTGACTTTAGAATCTTTCGTCCATTAAGCACCAATAAACAGAGAGCCGAAAACAGCGCCCCCGCTAAAGCGACCATGATGGTCAGCAGCACCAATCTAGACGGTGAAAACTTTATTACCTACCTTGATGGCGCACATCAAGTGATCAGTACTCGACAAGCAGAGAGTAAGTTCAACCCCACAACTCGACCTTGGTTTCGTAACGCAAAGCCTGACGGCTCAATACAACTCTCTGAGCCCTATCTATTCTATTTCCTGCAAACCAATGGCATTACACTCTCTAGGCGTTCTGCCGATGGCAAACATGTGGTTGGTGCCGATTTTACGTTGAGTTCGCTCTCTTCTCAGATCAGTGAATTAGCTTATTCTCCGCAAACCCGACTCGCCTTGTTCGATCAACATTTTAATCTTCTCGGCCAGCATCAACTTGAGCTATCAGTCCCCAAGCTTGCCTCCCAGTCTGATGACACAAGTAAAACTGAGCAAACGAACAACCAAACGACGGGGAAACTCTCTGGTAGTGAGCAAGACCAAAGCTTCTTTAATGTGCCCAAACGTGAACAGATGGAAGCATTGAAAGCGTCCGTCATAGCGCCGCTTATCTCAGATGAAGAGAAGTTTAACCTCAATCTAAAAAACGTTGAGTACAACTTAAACACTTGGGCATTAACGCTAACGCCTGTTGAGCTCACTCAGAATGTCACTTTATATTTGGCAGAGGCTACGCCACACAATGAGTTGCTCTCTGATCTTATCTCGATGCGTGACAAGCAAGTCGCCGTCGCGATTGGGATGTTATTCATCTGCTTCGCTATCGTATGGTTTGTTGCTAATAGACTGTCTCAGCCACTCAATACGCTGATGCAACTCACCGACAACATCGCACGATTTGACTTCAGGCGAACTCATTATCCCAAAAGCATGATTCAAGAAGTGGCTAACCTCGCCCACTCAATTGAGCTGATGGAACACACACTTCATGATCTTATTACGCTACTTCGCGACACGGCAGGTAATCAGGAATTTTCGATCTTAGCCAAGAATATTGCTCATCAAAGCTATTTAATTACCAAAGCAGAAACCATCGTCCTCTTCACTCAATCAAAAGAGAAAGACGTGTTTGATACGGCAGCTAACCTTGCCATTCTGCCTTTTAAAGCCGACATCAATGACTTCATCAAACATACCCCTTGGTTGCTGTGTCAGCTTAAATCTGGTGAGACGATCCATTTGAACCGAGAAGACAATGTTCTCAACTATTATCAGGATTCGATCTTCAATTCAGACCTGTACCTGTTTCCACTGTTAAACAGAGAAAAGTTGTTGGTAGGGATTGTGGCAATTGGCTATGAAAGACCGATCACCAAGATGCAAGCCGATAAGCACGCCTTTTTACGAGAGCTGCTCAGCTTTGCGGAAATAGCCAAAGATAACATAGACCAAATGCAGCAACAGAAAGACATGCTTAATGCCTTTATCGAGTTGATTGCATCAGCGATTGATACCAAATCACCTTACACGGGCGGGCACTGCCAACGCGTGCCTGAACTGACCAAATGGCTGACTCAAGCAACCATTGATGATGACCGTTATTACCCGCAATTCTCATTGGATAGTAAACAGTGGGAAGAGTTAATGCTCGCCGCTTGGCTTCATGACTGCGGCAAGGTAACCACACCTGAGTATGTCGTAGACAAAGCGACAAAACTTGAAACCATTTACGACCGAATCCACGAAGTGCGAATGCGTTTCGAATTGTTAAAACAACAGGCTGAAACCGACTACTGGAAAGCCATAGCGAACGGAGCGCTTCAAGAGGATCAGCTTAAGATCCTCGAACAAAGCTTGTCAGAATTGGGTGAAGAATTTGCCTTTGTTGCTGAGTGCAACCTTGGTGGAGAGTCGATGACGGACGAACAACTAGAACGCTTAGACCGAATAGCCAAGCGCCAATGGAAACGCACACTCGACGATCAGCTAGGGTTATCTTGGTCTGAAAAAGAGAGATTCAATGCACAACAAGACACGACAGAAAAGAGTGAAGCTGAGCCAGCAAGAAAAAACCAAAGACTACCGGTGATGGAACCGCTACTTGCCGATAAGCCTGAGCATAAAATACCGTGGGACAATGGCTTTAGCCCTGCTGATGTATGGCAAGAAGCGTTTGTGCTTAAGCCAGGAGAGGTCAAATACAACCAAGGTGAACTGCACAACTTGAAAGTTCGTCGTGGCACGTTAAACGATGAAGAACGTTTCATGATCAACGATCATATTATTCAAACCTTCACCATGCTTAACAAACTGCCTTATCCGTCTTACCTCCAGAATATTCCGGATATCGCCAGCGGACACCACGAGCGTATCGATGGTAAGGGCTACCCAAGAGGCTTAAGCGAAGACCAATTACCTCTGTCGTCCAGAGCAATGGCAATTGCAGATGTCTTTGAAGCGCTCACCTCTAGTGATCGCCCTTATAAAAAAGGCAAACTCTTAAGCGAATCACTCAACATCATGACCGACATGGCCACCAGCGGTCATATCGATCCCAAGTTGTATTTATTGTTTTTGGAAAACAAAATCTACGACAAATACGCTGAGCGATTCCTAGAAATGAACCAACGCTGCGAGATTGACCCGCACGAACACATCGACCGAGTAAAAGAGTACATACGCTCATTGTTTTAAGTTTTAAGCTAGCCATTCAGAGGATAAGCCATAGCTCAATGGTTAGCTTTTAGCTGCCGATTCCAATACCGCAACGTCCACTACAGTCGCTACAGCCACTGTGGTGTGCGGTTTTTGTTTGGCTTTCGCCTTGCTGTGTCTTTTTGCCAGCAATGTATTGGTGATGCTCGCCACGACAATTAAGTTAATGCCAATCATCTGCTGAGTAGAAAACACATCATCAAAGAACAAGCCCTGCCAAAGCGCGCTAAACAGCATATTAGTGAAAATCAGAGGTGCCACCTGGGAGCCACTGTCTGCCAGCTTATACGCCTTGGAACGGAAGATTTGGGTATTGATGGTAAACAGTGCGAGTCCAAATGCACCAAGTCCAATCCAACGCAAGCCATCAAACGACAGCAAAGTCGTTAAAGCTCCATACACACTGTCCCCCTTAAGTATATCTGGTACAGCAGAAACAGAAGTAAACACGAGCATAGGTATAACGAGTATTGCTGCGACTAAAAAGGTCCATGCGTTAAGCTCTGCTGGTGTCAGGCTGGTTTTAGACGCTCGGTACAAACTCACTTGCGAGCCTGAATTAAATACCCCCGCGAGAAGTCCAAGCAGAAGCGCAGGTCTAAATAACTCCGAACCCAACTCAAACTGCGACCAATCCCCTGCCATCAACACTACGCCAACAAAGGTTATCGCTAAACAAACGATGGTCATTGTATGAATCTTAGTTCCGAATATTAATTTTTCTAACAATGGAATAAACAAAGGCCCTGTACTGAATAACACCACGCCTTCAACCAAAGTTAAGGTTTGTAATGACGTGAGGAAACACCACTGACACGCCACCATAAAGATTGCACGCATCACCAAAGGCTTCCACATATCGCCCGATGGTTTGGTCACTTTGTAAAACATCAAGAATAAGAATAAGAACAGACTGGGTAACAAAAAACGCACAAAACTTAGTAACGAGATTGGCATCACTTCAGATAGATACTTGGCCATCAAGCCACTCAAAGACAAACTGAACGTCGACAACAACATGAAAGTCGTCGCCTTGGTAATATCAGACATAATTATCACCTCCTATGGCACCTATTTTAGAAGCGTGACGTGATGAAAAATAGCGAGTAATATTAACTATAACTGTAAGGAAAACTTACCAATGAAGAAACTCGTTCCGCTTAAATCCGTTTATGCTTTCATTGCTGTTGCTGAAACCGGCAGCATGACCGACGCTGCTCGAGTGTTGTTTGTCAGTCATTCTGCAGTAAGCCAAGCCATCAAATCACTAGAGCAACTGGTTAATAAACCACTATTTCAGCGAGTAGGTCGTCGTGTTGTTCTTAATGCCGCCGGTAAGCGATATTATCGAAAGGTCGCGCCAGCACTGGAACAAGTAATAGAAGCCACAGAAGAATTGGCAAAAACGCCTAACGATCACCGTATCACGCTCAACATGGTGAACTCACTCGCGATGCACTGGTGGATTCCCCGTGTCCCCGATTTCCAAGCTTTTGCTCCCTCACTCGATATTCGTATTTCCACCTTAACTGGCCCTTTTGATATCGAGCAGGAAGGCGTGGATATTGCCCTTGTGCACGGCAAACCGAATGAATGGGATCAGTATTACAGCGAAAAGCTCGGCGATGATGATTTGGTTTCAGTCTGCAGCCCTGCACTATTGAAAAACCAAATTGGATTAAGCGTTGAACAACTCGTGAAACAAAACCCGACCATTGGTGTCTTTAATCCTAGGCGAAAGCATGACTGGCAAGTGTGGTGCGATCATTACCAAATCCCTATGCCCACCTTCCACAGTAACTTAACGTTCGATGTTTCTATTCAAGCCGTGCAAGGTGCTATTCGGTCACTTGGTGTATTAGTCACTCACCGCTTGTTTGTGAAAGATGACATTAGCCACGGCATGCTGGTAGAGCTAGGCGATCCAGTGGCTAATCCACACCAAGATTTCTATTTTGTTTGCCCAAAAAACAAATTAAGACAAGAAAGTGTGCTAAAACTGAGAACATGGTTAAGACATGAATTCACACGCTCAGAGACAATAATCAGCGGTGATATTCAAGAATAAAACTGCTCCCCCCTAAATACAGCTAGCCGTTATTCAGCTAGTTACAACGCATCTAACTTACAGAGGCCAATATGATTATTACCACCACACAATCAGTCGAAGGCAAACGCATTATCGATTACAAAGGGGTTATTGCCGGAGAAGCTATTCTCGGGGTGAACGTATTCAAAGATATGTTTTCAGGAATTCGTGACTTTGTGGGTGGACGTTCTGGCACCTACGAGAAAGAACTGGAAAAAGCACGTAACTACGCGTTCAAAGAGTTAGAACAGAAAGCGATTGAAGCGGGTGCCAACGCGGTGGTAGGCGTAGATATTGATTACGAAGTCTTGGGAACAGGTAATGGCATGTTGATGGTCTCTGCTAGTGGCACGGCAGTGGTGGTTGCTTAATCAGTGGCAAACCTATCGCTCAACAGCTCTATCCATCGAATAACGGATTCAGTCGCTTAATCGTGTGATTCTTTAAAAAAACGCCCCTTAGCTAAATCGCTAACTAAGGGGCGTGATTGTATGCGTTGCCAAGTTAGATATGAATATCTCTAACTCGCGCGATCTGTGGGCTCAGAGAGCATGGCATCAAAAGAGGCAATTCGAGCCAAAAACTCTTTTCTATCTTTAGGCATAATTGAGCTTGCCATTGGTAAGTTCGCCTTCATCGCATCGACGGCGCGACCACGAACCAATACCTCAAAGTGCAAGTGCGGGCCAGTAATACGACCAGTAGCACCCGATAGCGCAATTTTCTGACCTCGCTTAATTTGCTGACCTTTCTTAACTAAGAAGCGGCTCAAGTGAAGATAACGCGTCGTATATACGCTGTTGTGTTCAATCACCAAATATTTACCAGCATACGGGTGGTCACGAAGTGCCACCACTCGACCATCACCAGTTGAGTAGATAGGTGAACCAACAGGTGTCGCAAAGTCGGTACCATTGTGCGGTGAGATTCGCCCAGTTACTGGGTGTCTTCGTGTCGGATTGAACGAAGAAGTGATTCTTCGGAATTTTCTGTCGACTGGGTATCTATCAAAGGCTTGCTCTAGACTATTTCCCTCTCTGTCATAAAAAAGACCATCGGGTGCTAGAAAAGCTGCGACTTCTCGGTTTCTTAATTGAATTGAGATACCTTGAATTTCTGTTTTACCCGTTAGGTGATCATCCGTGTACTGCTCTTTGACCAATACATTAAAGCTGTCACCGGCTCTCAGCTCACGAGCGAAGTTGACTTTGTCTTTTAGTGTGCGGGTAATATTGGCTATTTGAGCTGTCGTCAGCCCTGCTTTGTATGCCGATGTTGAAAAGCTACTGTGAACACTACCCGCATAGAGTTTTTCTTTCCATTCGCCAGGCATTTCATGGAATTGGTAATTAAAGCTTCCATCATCATTTTTAGTGAAGACAGCTTTCTCTACGAGACTTTCATGGAAAATCAGCTCTACGAGTTGTTTAGAGTCGCTATCCAAAAGCAACTCTAGATGATCGCCAGGCTTTATTGTATCGAGCTTCAAAGACTCAAGATCCGCTTCCATCACCTTTTGAACGGTTCCATAAGGCAGTTGCCATGACGAAAAGATGTTGCTTAGCGTATCGCCAACTTTCACAAAATAATGGACCTTAACCAAAGAGCTGGGAGTCGCTTGCGAGTCGATGACTCCCTCATCATTAAGTTGAGAACCTTGGTAAGGTGTTATTTTGATAGAGATTTCCGGTGCTGGTTTGGAGTGGAAAGAGAGCAAAGCAGCAAGGGAAAATGCGCTGATCGCAGTAACGATCAGACCAATACGGAGGAACTTCATAAAATACTTAGCGGTTATAACGAGGAACTTAGAAAGTGTTATAACATAACAATTAAATCAAAAAAATAAATGAAATGTAAGAAACCATAGCGCGATAGGTGTGAAAGTATGGTGAGCATGCAAAGCCCACCACCTTAGTTAACACGGATCTTTACCTCATATTACTCTTCACGAAGTACTTCGAAGCGTTCTAAGCCTCGCAGCATCTCAAAGTCAGGTTCATCAGCCAATAGCTCTCGCATTGAACCACTGGCTTCGATAGAGCGCTCTAAGTCATCGATCGCTTGGCCTTCAGCTCCTAACCTTGCGTAAGAGCAAGCACGCTGATACAAGGCGTGAGCGTTTTGGTCGTCCACTTCTAACACGCGATTACATAAGCTCATCGCCCAGTGGTATTCCTGCATATCCATTGCTGCATCGGCTTTGTAAGTTAGTGCTTCCAAATCACCCGGGCGGACTTTTAAGATCTCATCGTAGATTTCAATTTTTTGCTCGGCAGTTTGAACATTCTGAGCCCTCAACCACAAGTTGTGAATCTCATTGATGATTTCGATTTCTCGGTTGTTCTCTGAGATGATTCGAGTCTTGCGCTTAAGATCCCTTTCAAGAAGGTTAAACTTCTTCTCATAGTCTTGGGCAATGTCGTTGAGTCGTCGATCTGCCATCTCTTTAGTGGTGTGTTTCAACTCTTTGAGCGATTGCCAACCCACCAGTGCAATTAGGGAGGCAACACCGGCAATAATGTAGAAGAAGTAGGTTACGGTTACATTGGCGTAATTCAGAGACTTGTCTGCCACAGTCAGTTCCCGGTCAGTCATCTGAATGGTCAAGCGTCTTTCAAGATCCTGCTGTTCCATTCGAAGCTGCTTCAACTCATCCAAGATATAGCGTTCCATCAGCGGTCTATCCAAATACTCTTGTTCCGAGTACTTAACATCTTCGCTTGCAAGACTCATTGTGCTGAACACCGAGATAACTGCAACCAATAAGATTCGAAGCATTATACATTCCTTATATATTTATCTTTAGACTAACTGTATCTCGTAATAAGCATACAAGCTAGGAAGTCGACAA
>NZ_AJZD02000233.1 GCF_000272105.2 Vibrio splendidus 12E03 | reverse complement strand
TAACAAAAAAGACAGAAAACCCCAATCCCCCGACAGGAATAGAGATCCCTGTCGGATGGGTTACATTACGGTTAGATCAACACTTCCACGACGTGATACGAAACGTACGGACCATGAATGGTTCTCGTGGTACGTCGAACCACTCCTGCTTGCTCAAGCGCGCCTAAAAATCCAGCGTACTCGTCGCAATCTTTGATGGCCGTTTCATTCTCGTTGAAGTGATTGTTGGGTAAACACACCGTCGGAGTGCCCATTGGCTCTCCTGGAAACGAATCCGAAGCTTCATTTCGTTTTGTATCGGCCGTGCATAACTGAAGCGCAATTTGCTTGTTATTACGATAGTGATGTTTAGAGACGTCACAATCGATTTTTTGCCCACCGGCCAGTGTTACCGTCACCATAAGTTGAGTCATATCATTTCTTCCTAATATAAAAAAGAAGGAATGACCCCATAGAGGAGACATTCCCCTCTATGGGTTTATGGGTTACCCCTAATGCGAGCGACGCTGAAATCTCAGCG
>NZ_AJZD02000232.1 GCF_000272105.2 Vibrio splendidus 12E03 | reverse complement strand
TTCATACGACCTCAGGTCGCACGGACAGAAGTGCATTAGAGTTGGCACTCCAAATTGTTAGATTCGGATAACTAAAACTATGGCGACGCTCGTCCAGACAAAAGTGACAGGCGTCGTTCAATACCCAAATAAAGTGTCGGCTACGCGACACTTATGCTTATTTGTCAATGTTAACCTAAGATAATGATTTCATTGCCATAAATCGTCGCTTCTAGTTTTGTAAAACCAAGTCTTACTGCCTCCGAAGAGGGAGATCCTACGTTTCTCTCTCCGCCTCTCTCACACGCATACATTTTCGGTGTAGGATCTACATCTAGAGCTATAACGGACAGAACTTCTTCAATGATGGCATATTCAATATTTGATGTATTTAAAGAGTCTATTAGCTCTTGTTTGCCCTCATAATCGCTGACTTTTTGCAGGCTTAAAGTGCCAGCCTGATTTTGATACTCATATTCCACTTTGATCATGTACGTTTCCTTACGATTTATTGAACCTAACGTTCTTCTTTAATTCGCTTGTTAGTTACCATTATTGGTCGGGAGCTGTTTCAATGCCTTGACTTGAAATTACATTCGCCCCACCACTCGCTATACCAGCTAAGATTGCAGGAGAAGTTAGTCCAATTTGAAGTGCAAGCCAACTACCGAATTGGTTCCCACTTGCTAAGTAAGCGAGCGCAACAACAACTCCTAAAATCGGATAACCGATGACCCAACCCAAAAAGTACATTGAGTATTTGCCTTTACTCATTTTGTCTTTTTCATCCCTATCAATATGTTCTTTGATTGATAGTACAGTCAAAACGATCGAGCCAAAAAGTGCAAAAACCAATGTTCCGAAATTATCAGTTACTAAAAGTTGCAATTGTTCAAAGTTCATTTAATTACTGCCCTTTTAGTAGCAAAAGCATCAACAAAGCGTTCCTTCATCGTTGCTGTTTTATCGAAGCGTTCTCGACTCATTACCATCACTTCACCTGCTTTAGAACGTAATGGATAAATTTTCACCTGTTGGTTTAGCAACTTAGAACGTTGGAGTCGATGGACGACAACACGCTTGTTAATGCCAAGCTCTTTGGCAATTCCACCAATTGTTCGTGCTCTGAACTTAGTCTCACTAAGTACTCTTAAAATTTGAGTATCAATATTATTCAATTGTTTTCCTCTATTCTCTGACAGCTAACTGAATAGCCACCAATTTAGTAAACACTCTGTAGGATAAGAAAAAATAGGTCAAATAGTCTTGTCTAGAAATGCGGTGCAGAAAAGTTCTAACTCGGAAAGGGGCAAAGGTGAGTCAGGGAAGATTACTTGATCATTGTGATCACCAAGCGATTCTGTCACTCGCTTAATTACCAAGGCAGAGGGAATCCGAGATGTGACAAAAATTTCAAACTATGAGTGCAGCATAATAGCTAGGGTAATCTAGCTCAACTGCGTATTTCGGTGATTGCGATCGGCT
>NZ_AJZD02000231.1 GCF_000272105.2 Vibrio splendidus 12E03 | reverse complement strand
AGCTAATCAAACAGAACGTGAGTGGTTAGTTCGGTATAGATAGATTTAAAGCCTTTAGCTAGCTCGGTATTTCGCTATAAGAACTAAAGGCTTTGATGTTGAAGTGATATTTATAAAAGACAACTACTCAGAAGCGCCGAGCCCCTCTTTAGCTCGTTCAAAGTCATAATTATCTAACGCACTTCGAACATCTTTGAGAACAACAGAATGTGGATACTGTGCCAGTAACTCAGTCACATATTGAGTTGCATCGTTATCATAAGCATCCAGCAGTGATAGCAACTGAGCATGCTGTT
Source organism: Vibrio splendidus 12E03 (assembly GCF_000272105.2). Classification (GTDB taxonomy): domain Bacteria; phylum Pseudomonadota; class Gammaproteobacteria; order Enterobacterales; family Vibrionaceae; genus Vibrio; species Vibrio splendidus_I. The sequence goes on along the minus strand of NZ_AJZD02000231.1, from coordinate 1,029 downwards.
CTGACGTGATGCTCGGTGAGTCAGAGGTATCAGTAATACTCGCATCGGCTTCGTCAGTACTTGTCGTATTGGATCCTTTGGCACCAGACACATCAAAGCTGCTCTCAACCGCTCTAATCAATTCGATTAACCCAAGTTCGCCTTGCTTAAGATCCTCTTCATTACACGCCTTGTTATGAGCTTTGCTTTCTAAATCTCTGAGTAACTCTGCCAATCGCAATCCACCAATCGCAGCCGCCATGCTTTTTAAGGTATGTAGATTACGCTCTAACGTCTCCCATTCGCCTTGTACTAAATTATCAAAAGCTTCCGACATCATGTCTGGCGAGCCTTGGCAGAACCTATCAAGCATTTTGGCTTGCAGCTTCACATCATGATAAGTCAGTTGTTCAAACCTCGACTGAGAGAAAACAGGCGGCTCTATGTGAGTATCGGAGTGTAATTCCGCACTCTCACCAGAATCACCCGTCTGTATCGCATCTGATGGCGCTCGCCCTTCAACTAACACCTCAGGAACAATATATCGAGTAATCAAAGACATCGCTTTATCAATAACAATTGGCTTATCCAAGAAGTCCGTGACGCCCGACGCCCTCGCTCGTTGTTTCGCATCAGCAAAAACATTGGCCGACATTGCAATAATCGGTACATCTGTATCGAATTCACGAATCAAACGGGTAGCTTCAAAGCCGTCCATAATTGGCATTTGAAGATCCATAAAGATTATTTCGTAGTCGTTGTTTTTAGCTAGTTCAAGCGCTTCCTTTCCGTTTTCAGCAAGATCGGCATTTAAATTAGAACGACTGAAAAATGCTAAGGCGAGATCTTGGTTCAGCTCATTGTCTTCAACCAATAACACTCTTTGGCCTTTGAACTCTATCTGATAATCCAACTGCAACTCTTGGGCTTTGAAATCGGCTAACGCATCCGAGCTTGATCGTGGCAATGTCAGTATAAAGGAGAACTCACTGCCTTGCCCGTAAACACTCTCTACCGTAATTTGACTGCCCATCGCATGCACTAATTTCT
>NZ_AJZD02000230.1 GCF_000272105.2 Vibrio splendidus 12E03 | reverse complement strand
ATCTTTAAATTTAATTACGCAACAAAGCCTCTGCAAACCTCAATGGTGTATGGAAAGGCAGTGCAAACCCTAACTCTGTTGACCTGACGACTGCTTACACGATGCAGTTTGGAACACCAGAACCTTTTAAAGATGCACTTACCAGTGACACTGATTTTGATAAGTATATTGGTGGTGGCGACGCGACGAAGATTACAAAAGCAAAAACTGCCATCGAGACTATGTATGATGCTGTTGGTACCGCTGTAAATGTTGGCCAAGGTTTCGTTCAACTTCCTCATTACTTAGAGAAAGGCAGTAATGAATGGAACTCTCAACCTTTTGAATCAGGTATGCCTAGCCTCGCCAAGATTTCAAATGCTTTAAGTAATAGCGCTGAGCAAGCCAACATGGCGGCACAGCTAGTTGCAGCAGGTATCGACACTAGCGTATTAGCGACCAGTCAAACAGAACAGCTGAAGTTAATCGGTTTAAACTTAACGCTGGCAGATGGTTCACCACTTGATAATGACAGAGTAATTACTAAGTACTCTCCAGTTCCACAAATTAAGTCATTAGAAACTGTAGAGTTCTTGTTATTTACTAAGAATGGAGCAACACCAAAAAACGTTGTCATCTATCAGCATGGCATTACCTCAGCTAAAGAGAATGCTTATGCGTTTGCTTATAACTTAGTGGGCGATGATACAGCAGTTCTAGCAATAGATTTACCAATCCATGGTACACGTAGTCTAGATGATACTCGTTCTGCTAATTCTGACGTTTTGGCATATCTAAACCTAACTAACTTACCAGTAGCGCGTGATAATGTACGTCAAAGCGCACTTGATGTAATGGGCTTACGTGCTGCATTGGCAGTATCATCGCAAGCAAACTTACTAGACGGCTCACCACTTGACAAGTTTGACCTATTTCCACCTACACTCTCCGAAGTTAAATTCTTAGGCCACTCTTTAGGCGGCATTGTGGGGACGACAGCTGTTGCTGCTTCTAACCGCACTTTAGGCAGTCCAACAGCTGATGCTCTGTATTCGTTTAGTTCTGCAGCTTTTGAAAACTCTGGCGGTCAAATATCTAACCTTCTACTCGGTTCTACTGAGTTTGGTCCTCAGGTTAAACACAATATTGCGTTGAGTGCTTCAACGGAATACGCGAGTTTCGCAAGTGCGACCTGTGCCAGCCTATCAGACAAAATCTGCTATGAAACGTTTGAAAGCAATGCAACCACAGCACAACTAGCAGTGATGACGGCTGCATTTCAGCAATTTGCATACGCTGCTCAAACCGTGCTGGATTCCATCGACCCGTTCACTAACGCTGACCACCTATTAAGCTCTGGTTCACCTGTTCTTCCTATTTATATGGGACAAGTTCAAGGCGATGATACGGTGCCTAACTCTGTGGCAAGTGCTCCGTTTGCCGGAACAACACCATTAGCAACAAAGCTTAACCTAACCGTCGTGAATTCAGGTAGTGCAGCACCAAGCAGCGCCGGTACGAGCGAATTTGTGAAATTTAATGATGTTGCAGCACACAGTACCTTTGTTATCCCGCAAGATGAGACGACTCCATTACCTTTAGACTCTGCTCACCATGCAGAAATGCAAGCACAAGCAAAAGATTTCTTGGTAAACAACAAATTGAGTACAGTGTCCAACGCAGGTTCTGTATTGGAATGATAACGAGTTCTAAATGAAACCAAATGCCAGCCTAACCGCTGGCATTTTTGTATCTGTCGTTCGAACAAATCCCCTAGTTAACCGTTTGCATAAACCTTTAAAACACAAATGGTTGATCTCAGCTAAAATTAATCAAGACAGAATACCGTACGACCTCTTTCTTTATTGTAAATAAAGTGGATAATAGCCCCGTAATTTAATACCTAATAAATGTGAGTCCATTATGTCTTCTGAAGCTACGATGCTAGAACGCTGCCAATCTAAATGTGAACTATGTGGTTCTGATTCTTCTCTTACTGCATACGCAGTGCCGCCACACAGCCACGTAACAGTGGATCACGGCATCATGGTATGTGACAAATGTCTTGGTGAGATTGACGATCCTAAAGATATCAACCACTGGCGTTGTCTTACTGACAGCATGTGGAGTCAAGAGGCGCCAGTTCAAGTAACTGCATGGCGTCAACTTACTCGTCTGAACACAGAAAGCTGGGCTCAAGACGCGCTAGACATGATGTACCTTGAAGAAGAAACATCAGTTTGGGCACAAATCGGCATGTCTGCTGATGACAAGCCTCTTGATGTAAACGGCGTTGAACTTAAGAAAGGTGACGACGTAACAGTAATTAAAGACCTGCCAATCAAAGGTACTAACCAAGTGATTAAGCAAGGTACTGTTATCCGCGGCATCAGCGTTGGTGACGATCCTAAGCTTGTTTCTGGTAAAACAAACGGCGGTCAATCAATGTACGTAATCGCTGAGTTCTGCCGTAAGAAGTAATTCTTCTTTTAGCTGAACAAAATCTAAAAAGGCGCTGAATAGCGCCTTTTTTCTTGGAAAAATTTCAACTCATGAGTTGTTCTAGAAACCACTGCCTATATTAAAGTAGATAGCTCGCTCTTCATGGCTCTGCGCGTAGTCCATACCAAGGTGTAAACCGTAACGTCTTGCGATTTGATATCGGAAACCGACACCTCCTGCATTTACCGTACTATCCTGACTTATCTTGCTATCTTGTTTTGCATTACCAGAACCGTAGAACCCAGAAACCTTCCAGCGATGATTAATGCTATACGTCAATTGCCCTTGTATAGTTTCAATCTCATCCCCTTGATAACGGTAAGAAGACACACCACGTAAAGAAACATAAGGCTTCGCTGTTGGTGATACAAACAGATCTTTCTGTTCGAAGTTTTGATAGTTTGCGGCCAAGCCTAACGTCCATTTATTGGTGATTGGGATATAAGCTTCACCATCAATGTTGAGATTACGGTAATTGTAATCACTGCCAATGGCATCATCATAAATCATGTAATCAGCAGACAACTTATAGCCCTTAGTCGGATAAAATAGGTTATCTCGCGTGTCATATTCTACCTCTAACCCTAAACCTGACGTGACCGATTCGTTACCCAAGAGTTTATCTAAAAGTGTATTTTCGAATTCAATTTCAGACTTTGCCAGTAATTGCTTTATACCCAACATCCAAGGTGTATTTCCGAGTCTAAACTGTACCTTTTGAGACAGTACAGCAACGGAAGTTGATGTGCCTATTCTCAGGTCATGGTCAATCGGTGCCCAATCGATTGATGTGTACAAATCTAAATTCGCAACACCAAAACCGCCCCCCCCCAGTATAACGAATAGCATCATTCATCCATGAACGTCTATGGCCACCAAAGACAAACCAAGTATCATTTTCTGTACCGACTACGCCAACCACTGACATTGCAGAAGGAACAAGCTGCGCACCACCATCTATAGCAGAGAGCGCTGCCTGCTTTCGTTGTCGCTTTTCTTCATCCGTCTCATGTAGAAACAAGCCAGCTACACCGCCACCGTAACCCACTGCAGGCTCGGTAATCAAAATTGGAATAGGTAAAAAGCCCGTCGCATTTTCTGCGATGTGATGGCCCATATCAAATTTGCCATCCACAGGATCGTAAAAAGACGCCATAGTAGAAAAAGGGATCAATAAAGAGCTTGAAAATAACGCAAGCACACCACTGCAGTTCATATTAATTGCCTCAAAAAAACCGAGGCGCGAACCTCGGTTGAAAATTTGCTTCCGTGCAATAAACATTAAAAATAATAACATTTTGCTACAAAGAAAGTTCTTTAGCAGCGCAAGCATAATAGCTAGCTCTTAATATTTCCCCTACTCTCATATGGAGGGTCTCGCCCTACAAAATCAAATAATCCATAGATCGTATGAACGAAAAAGGCTCATGTAAATGAGCCTCTATAAACAAATAAACTGTGTTCTTGTGGGATTAATCTCGCTTTAGCAATCGCTCTATGTTCTCTTTAATAACGGATAATACCGATGACTTAACTTCGCTAATTTGTTTAGAATGAGGGCACCATAGTGCAAAGCCAAATTTAAATCCTTGTTCCATTTCAGACGACTGTATAGGTTCGATGTCGTAATGCGAAAATTCAGAATGAGCGAACGTTTTTGGTAGAAGTGCCCATCCTAGACCTGCTTCAACCATTTTGATAACCAGCGCTAATTGGTCGACTTCTTCATTGTCAGAACTAATGGTTATTTTTTCGGACATTCCTTCTTCAATGAAGGATTTTAAGACAAACTGCTTCGCATTTCTTAGCGCTAAAAGTACATCTTCTTTTGCCAAAGCAGAAAACTCGCCATTTTTTTGAACAAAAGGAAAAAATTCTATATGGCCTAAAAAGGTGGCATCAAAACTGTGTATTCCACGGCTGTCATGCACGTTGACCAGTCCAAAATGATACTCACCGCTCTGAAGTCCTTGTTTAATGTCTTTCTTATTTCGTACTAGAAAATTCACTCGTATCATCGGGAAATCACGACGCAACTTCTTTCGAATATCCACAAGGATTTGATGAGGTATCACACTTGAATAAGCAAAAGTAATGTTTTCCAAACCGCCATAAGATAAGCTCAAGGCTACCTTGTCGAAAGTGCGTGCTTGTTCAATTGTTTGCTTAGCATAGTGATAAAGGTGATGCCCGTCTTCCGTTGGTTCTACCGATCGACCGACTCTTTCAAAAAGGCTGACTGCGAGTTGATCTTCGAGATTAGTAATCACTTGCCCGATTGTCGTTCTGTGCTTGTTGAGCTTAACGGCAGCTTTACTGAACGAAAGCTGGTCATAAACGGTAACGAACGCGAGAAGTTGTTCAATGCTGAAATTCATTTTGATGTGCTTATTTTTAATCGTTATATATTTAAATTATCACAGGCTGACGAAATATCTACTTTGTCATAATAATAGTGAGATGAATTCGTCTAGTTGAAACAAAAAAACCTACTTAAGTCAGTAGGTTCTATCATTGAGTTGTAGCGAATAACTTAAATGTACTCGATAACTCGAGCTAGGTAGTTAAAGTCGCCTGAATCACCGTGGTAATTGCGGTAAATATCGACACTAAAATATCTAGGTTGATCCGCTTGAATATGTTCAGCAATACGCTGCTCAATGGACTCTAGAGTTTCACCCGTTTGCGAGTAAATGTATTTCTTGCTGCCCTTCTGAAGTTGGCGTTGCTTAGCTTCTTTATGTGTGATGTAGTTATTCACTTCTACCCACTGACCAATGTAATCAATTGTCACGTAATCTGAAGTCTCTTCAACCATCACCAACGCTGCTTCTTGTTGAACATCGACCAGTTGTAGCATGTCGTTATTTACTTTTTGCTGTTCCATTGAGGATGTGTTTTGTGCCATTGCAGCGCCAGACGTTGCAATAATAAGTAGCGTTAATGCCGTTTTTTTCATTTTACAATATCCCTAATTAAGGTAATTCGGTTACCCAAGGTTTGCCCTGAGTTGCTTTGTGATAGCCATACTCGTATATGGTTAATAGGTAATGTTCATCAAACATGTCTTTGGTTCGTTTGGCGTAACCAAAATCGTGTTCAATGTAAGTAAATTGCATATCAATATTGTTGGCTTCACTGATGTATTTCATTCGATATAAGTCACCACGAGTTTGAGCAAGAGTCAGGCTTGATACGCTCTTCGCTACCAAATCTAGGCCCTTGTCTCGTAACGAGTGGTACGGCGCTTTCAGTGCACCATTTCGAATCACATCAAGCTGTGGTGGTGTTTCTAATCCAAGTGCATCTGAGATCTGTTGATAGTCAAATTGCGATGGATTGAAGAACACTTGAGCCGCTAAGCCACCATCAACGTGTAACTCTTCAAAAGTTTCACCTTCATGTTCCACATTGATAAACTGCGGTGGGAACACTCCAGGAATAGATGCACTTGCGGCCAAAACCTTATAGATAAGCTCGGATTTATTTGGCATGTCACTGTTTGCAATTGCGCCCACATTCCAAATCACAAGCTCGCCGGAATCAAAATGTGTGCTGCCAATGAACAGACGCTTACCATTTCGATGTTGCTCTGCAATTTGCTCAATCATCGGTTCAGGGAACGCCGAAGCAATGAACTGATACAAGCTTTCTCCATCAGTAAACGCATCTTTAAAGACAGTGTTCAGAAAATTCTTTTTGCCAAGGACTGACTTGTCATTAATATTCAACATCACTTCCTTCATCTTCGGAAACGCATCTCCCCCGATGAACACAAACGGTGCCATTAACGCGCCTGCGCTGATGCCTGTCACTATGGAGTAGTCCTTCAGCTGGCCTGATTCTTCAAGCCCGATCAAAATACCGGCACCAAAGGCTCCGTTGGCGCCACCTCCTGACAACGCAAGAATGTTCAGTTGATCGCCTGATACGGTAATCGGCGTGGTTTTATCATCTGCAGAATATAAGAAATCTGGCGCCTCGTTAGACCAAATACGCAGTGGCTCACCTACGGTAGAGGTATCTTCTACTACTACTTCTTTGTAATTATCTTTATTTACACGTAGATCCAGTGTATGAGGTGAACTACAGGCCACTACGAGGAATGACAAAGCAACGGTAAGACTGGAAGAGATTAGACGGTTCATATTTAGGCTCATTTAATTTTCTCTAATGTGATTCAGAGACTCTGTTTAATAAAATTTGAAAACAGAAAAGTTAATAAATAGGGATAAAGTGAAGTCCATCTCTTTGTGGTCGTAATATAGCTAGAGTAAGGCTTAACTCGTAATCTTGTTTGTAGGACGCTATCCATCGAATAGCCATCGCCACCACATTTAGAGTTAAACGCTCTAGGCTATTTTGACTACGTTGAAATCGTGGGTAGGCTCAACAAATTCATATTGAGCATTAATCGTTTGTAGTTCCCAAGTGCCATAGCTCTTAGTCAGCTCCAATACACCGTAGACGGCGTTGTTTGCGTGACGGAATGCAGCCACCGGAGACATTTTTTTCATTAACCCTGCAGTAAATATGCCTGAGATAAGATCGCCAACACCGACCGGTTGTTTATCAAATTCGATATTCGGTCGTTGAGCTAAATAGCATGCCTTTTTCGTTGCGAGGATCATGCTGAACGCATCATCGGGTAATGAGTGCAGATGTTTCACGAGCACCATCTTTGGCCCAAGTTCCAATGCCTTCTTACAGGCTGTAACCGCATCATAAAGCGAGTGGATTTTGGTACCGGTCAATTCGCTCAACTCAAATTGGTTAGGCACGATGACATCAGCTATGGGCAGCAAATGTTGGGCAATAGCCGCTTTCACGCCGTCATCAACAATACAACCTTTATCTGGGTCACCCATTACAGGGTCACAAATGTAGAGTGCACTGTGATTTTTATCTTTGATGAGATTTACCGCTTCAGCAACCGCTTTGCATTGGTCTGCACTTCCCTGATAACCCGAGAGAACCGCGCCACAGTCTTTCAATGCACTGATGTTGTCTAAGCCTCTAATTAAGTTTCGAATATCGTCTGAGCCAAATGTTTGTCCTGTCCAACCTTGCTCATATTGAGTGTGATTAGAAAACTGAACAGTATGGATTGGCCACACATCGAGTCCCATCCTTTGGATTGGAAAAACCACAGAGCTGTTGCCTGCATGCCCATAAACCACGTGAGATTGAATAGAAATAATGCTTTTCATGCGTCGCTCTTTCAGTTTGAAATGGATTTGATTACTTAGATAAGACGACTAAATAAACACAACGGAACATCAAGATAAGAAGTTTTATCGATCTAACCACTGTGCTTATTTGGTCGGAATAGCCTCGACATCGCCGAGGCTTATTCTTAACGAGTTGGACGTCATCGGCTTAAAATCATGTATTCGATTCTAAGCCTGACTTGAACTTATGCGCCTTGAAACTCAGCGAAGTGTTCGTCTAACACCTTGCGAGTTGCACGACCAATCAGTTCGTACTCGTGGTGAGTCAGGTTAGCTAGCGATACACGAACAGAAGCGTGAACTACATCGAAACCTTTGCCTGGAAGCAAGATAACGCCAGTTTCGTGTGCAAGGCGGAACAGGAAGTCTTTGCCCTTCTCGTTCGCTTTGAACCATTCAACGAAAGCTGGGCCGTACAATTTGCCACCTAAAGTGTCGAGCTCAAGCAATGTGTAGTAGTCCACACGATCTTTGTTTTCTTCAATTTCGATACCCATGTTTTTGTACAGAGTTTTGTAACGCTCGCGAATGATGCGTTTGCACGCTTCTTTGTAGTTTTGCTCTGAGTCCATTAGGCAGTTCAATGAGAACAGCGCCATTTGAACTTGTTGTGGTAGTGAAAGACCCGCTGTGTGGTTTAGTGCAACACTTCGGCTATCTGCAACGATACGATCGATGAACTTAATACCACGTGGTTCTGGGTCAAGCGTTTTGTAACGATCATCCAGTTCCAGTTGACGTGATTCTGGTAGGCTGCGCATTGCATCATCGAACACGTTATTGTGCTGAATCGCAATCGAGCCAAGGCGCCAGCCTGTTGCACCGAAGTACTTTGAGAATGAGTAAACACAAAGTGTGTTGTATGGAAGTTTGGCAAACAGTGAAACGAAATCGTCTGCGAATGTGCCGTACACATCATCGGTGATAATGAACAGATCACTACGTTGTGTGTTAACGAAGTCTGATAGGTTATCAAGCGTCTCATCTGAGAACTTCACTGATGCAGGGTTTGCTGGGTTTACCACACATAGCAGTTTGATGTCTTTGTCTTCAAGCTTCTCGATTTCAGACATAGGTAGCTGCCATGTTGTCTCATCTAAACGAAGTTCTACAATCTCAAGTTCGTATTCTGAAAGCTCAGGGATTTCTAGGTAAGGTGTGAAGATTGGTGTGATTAACGCAACCTTATCGCCCTTCTTTAGTAGACCATTGTGAAACATTGTTTGGAATGTGTACGTCATTGATGCTGTTCCACCTTCCGTTGCAAACAAATCGAAATCCGTCGTCATTGGCATTGGACCGTACATCTCTTCTGCAATGTATTGTTTTACAACACTTTCGATATTCGTCAGCATGCGTGGTGGTACTGGGTAGTTACACGCTAAGTACGCATTCACTAGCTCATTTAAGAACACTTGCTTCTCGATACCTAAGCGATCTTTTGCGTAGCTCAGAGCTTTTTCAATGAATTGAACACCTGGGTTCTGTTGATTATTGTTTGCGTAAGAATCAAAACGCTCAACAATACCAACACCATCTGGAATGCCGCCAAAGCTACCATCTAAATATGAATACATGCGCTCCGCCTCCATTACGGCAAATTCACCCAAGCGAATAAATGCTTTACGTGGCAGTGTTGCTAGGAAGTTTGGATTACCACGACCCGCATCTAATAAAGCACGGTCTGGCACTGTTTGTGCAACTTCAATTAATTTATCTTTCAATTCAAAAGGGCTTAAATCAGCGAATTTTGAAAAGTCGATAGTAGTGTTTTTTGTAGTCATAATATTTACCTAATAGTTTAATTTTAAACACTTTCAATTAGAATGAAGTGTTTTACTTAATTG
>NZ_AJZD02000229.1 GCF_000272105.2 Vibrio splendidus 12E03 | reverse complement strand
AAGCAGTAATGCTTATCCGAACGGCATTAAGCATTAAGCTGGCTTTTTAGTTTCTGCTACATTAGTTTTTCTGTATCAGTTAGTTAATGAATTAGAATTCGTATTTAGCTGAAATACCGTAGTTTCTTTCCGCTTGAGAGTTCTCTTTGTAAAGCTCATCATCGCCGCGGATGTCGTTCCAACGGTAGTACTCTTCATTCGTTAAGTTAAACACGCCACCACGAATAGTCAGATCTTTGATTGGCTTGTAGTAAGCCGTCAAGTCAACAACCGTAGCACTTGGAAGCTCAGCTTGACCAGCGTTACCGCCACTTTCGTCATCGAAGTTGATGTCTGAACCAGACTTGTCAGCCGTGTAGTTTAACTTAAGGCTAGTACCCCAGTTTTGGTTTGGAGCGTCGTAGTTAAGGCCTAATACAGCATTCCAAGGATTCACACTATTTAGTGCATTTCCGTTTCCGTCTTCACCTTCAGTGTATGATGCAACGAAGTGTGTCGAAATTCCTTCAGGCGCGCCTACCAAAACATCCCAAAGTAACGTGTTTGAGAACTCAATCCCCTTAATCGTGGCCGAATCTAAGTTAACGTTAGAATAGTGCGTTGTTCCGCCAACCTTTTTCGTAACTACTGTCTCGATAAAATCATCGTAGTCACTGTAGTAAGCCGCAATTTCAGATGATGAAGCTTGAGTATTATGACGGTAGCCCAACTCGTAAGAGATACTGGTTTCTGACTTCAGATCTGGGTTTGGATCATTTACGTAGCCGTGTCCAGGGTTGTCATACGTGTAGTACAGTTCATCGAAAGAAGGGGCTCTAAAGCCTTGGCTTATTTGGCCAAAAATAGTACCTGTATCTGTCAGTTTGTATGTTGAACCTAAACGACCTGTTACTGCGGAATCAGAGAAATCAGTTAACGATTCGGTAGTGTTGTTACCTGGGTCCGTTGAGAAGTAATCAAAACGAACACCTGGAGTAACAACCAGCTTGTCATTCATTAGGCTAATTTCGTCTTGAACAAACAGACCGAATTTTTGCTCTTTAGCATCAGGAGTGTATACATAAAGCTGATCGGCAGTAGCTGGGTCAGAGTTGTACTCCATATTGGTGTTACTAATATCACTATGTGTATAAGTCGCACCATATACTAGGTAATGGTTGTTAATCACTTTGTCTAGCTGCGTCTCGATCTCAAGCTTATCTTCGGTGTATTCGTAGTCTTTTGTTTGTAAGTTGTCGTTGTTAGCTGGAACCCAAGGCGGCATACCTGGACCTGCAGGTTTAAAGCGCTTCGTTACACCATTTTCTTCTTTAGAAATGTACGATACTTTGCTCGTCACGGTATCGGCAATCGCGCCATCAGCGAACCAAATGTGTTTAATAGCGAATCGTTTTTGCGTTGTGTCATCAGCCCCAGTATAGCTATCGTAGCTTGAGTGATAGATATCAGAGTCCGAAGTATCTTTGATTAGCTCAGCTAAAAACTCGATACGATGACTTTCGTTTAATTGGTATTGCAACTTAACTAAAAGATTATCTGCTGAGGTATCTTGACCTTCAACAGCGTAGTTTTCTAAGTCGTTAGGGTTACGGAAGTTTTGCAACTCTTCGCCATCTCGACGAGTGTAGGCTACCAATGTTTCTAAATCGCCAAATCGATTCGCTAGCGCAACATGTTCACTAAAAGAATTGTCTTCTGAAGAGTAAGACAGTTTAGCTTGACCACCAAAATCTTCACCATCCTTTAAGAAATCAGAAGGGTCTTTAGTTTCGAAAGCAACAACGCCGCCAATAGCGTCACTTCCGTGTAAACTTGAAGCTGCACCTTTGATGATTTCAACGCTTTTTAACATGTCGGGATCGATTGAAATACCGCTAGAGTTAATAAATGCATAAGGACCACCATCAAATGAACCTGGTTGCGATGAACCATCAACCAAAATCTTAACGCGTTTGCCTTCCATTCCACGAATGTTGATAGTCTGTGCGCCTTGACGAGAGCTCGAGTTCATCGTCACACCCGGAGTGTATTCGAAGATTTCGTTAACATCTTTTGCCATGTTCTCTTCGATTTGCTCGTCAGAGATGACAGTCACAGAAGCCGCAGTATTGATAAGTGTTTGATTCGTACGAGTCGAAGATACAACAACCTCGTCAAATAGGGCATAATCTTCAGCAAAGGCTGAGGTTGATGAAAGCGCTAAAACGATTGAAGCAGAGAGCAGGGATTGCTTATACATCTGATAGTTACCTTAGTTCCATAGTATTATCTTGATTTGCGAAATATAATATTGGATCTAAATGATAATTACTATTATTTGCATTTAAGTGATTTTCAATTTTATCAACTAATTCATAATTAATACTCTTAAATATCTGTATTAAAAAGACTTTTACAGTTCCATTCACATCCTGAATACTTCTGTTTTTGTGATTCAAGTCTCATTTATAAAGTAGGAAAGCTATGCATAGTCCAATAACACTTGAAGCGTTACACATCCTAGACGCCATCGACCGACGTGGAAGTTTCGCCGCCGCGGCCAATGAAATGGACAGAGCGCCTTCATCACTCAGCTATCAAATACAGAAGCTTGAACAAGATCTAGACATCATGATTTTTGACCGCTCAGGCCACCGTGCAAATTTCACGGAAGCGGGTCAGTTGATACTTGAGCAAGGTAGAATCATTCTTGGAGCTACAGAACGTCTTGTTAACGAGGCAAGCATTCTAGCCAATGGTTGGGAGCTCGATTTGACCATCGCCTTTGATGGCATTATCCCGATTGCTAACTTTTTCCCACTGGTAGATGAACTAGGAAAAATCAGTAAAACACGCGTTCGTTTGCAAGAGGAAATCTTAGCGGGTTGTTGGGAATCTCTCACAGATGGTCGTGCTGACTTATTGGTATGCCCTAAGCTCGATACAATTCCAAACGATATGAAAAGTGACGTGATTGGTAAAATGGAAATGGTATGGGTTGCGGCATCAAACCACTACGTTCACAAACGTTCGGGCGAATTCGACCAAAAGGCGAGAGAAAGTTACAGGGTGATCGCAATTGCGGATACAGCGCGCGATCAGCCCGCTTTAAGTCGTAATATCCTAGAGAAACAACCGCGATTAACGGTAACAAGCTTCCCAGCGAAAGTAGAAGCGTTAACGACGGGATTAGGTATTGGTACCTTGCCTTGTAGTGTTGCTAAGCCTTTGATCGAATCGGGCGTTTTAAAACAGATTGCGGGTACCGAGCCACAGCCGATCGACATAGTGATGGCTTGGCGACGCAACAAAATGGGCGACGCCAAGTCTTGGTGTATCCAACATCTTAAAAAGACATGGGCGTTAAAGTAACGGTAACACCATATCTGCAGTACCATCTTCAAAACTGATATCTAGCTTAAAACCGAGCTTTTGAGCTAGTGTCAGCATCCCTCTATTGGTTGGCATCGTCATACCCGACATCTGCTTGGTCTGCTTCGCACGGCAGTAATCGATAACCTTGGTCATAAGAATGCGACCTAGACCAACACCTTTAAGGTCAGAACGAATCAATATTGCGAATTCGGCGTCTGTGTTCTCAGGGTTAATTAGTGCTCTTGAAACACCGATGATCGCAGGCACACCTTGTTCCTTACGAACGACCACAAAGGCGATTTCTCTATCGAAATCAATCTGAGTGAAATTCGCCAACGCCTCATGATTGAATTCACCGACATCACTAAAGAAACGCTTATAGAGATCTTCCTTAGACACACGGTTAATGAAGTCAGCATGAAGCGGTTCATCTTCGGGAAGAATAGGGCGTAACAACACTTCGGTTCCATCTTTTAGCTGGATACGTTCTTCAAGCTCGACTGGGTAAGGGCGAATGGCCAACCTTTCTTGCGGATCCCCCTCGTAGGCTTTCAATATGATATCAGCGTCTAATATCGTGAACTTGTCTCCGTTGGCCAGCACTGGATGGATATCCAAATCATGTATTTCAGGGCAATCAACGACCATCTGCGATATACGAACCAATAATTCAGAAAGGCCCTCTATATCAATCGGGTTAGGGAGTTTTTGTAGACGAATCTTGCCGCTTTTTATCGCTCGAATAATCAAGTAACGCGCCAATGTCATGTTGAGCGGTGGAAAAGCAGCGGCGGCATCAATCGATTCATCCCATTCGGAACCACCTTGTCCAAGTAAAATGATTGGGCCGAAGGTTTCGTCTGTTGTAACCTTAATACGCAGTTCTTGGCCGCCCGCGAGCTTGGCCATTCCTTGAATTAACAAGCCATGGATGTGCGCTGTAGGGAAGGATAATTGAGAACGATCGAGAATTGCCTGAGCCGCATTGGCAACTTCACTGCTGTTTCGCAAATTGAGCATCACACCTTGAACGTCTGACTTGTGTGCAATGTCTGGCGAACGAAGTTTTACGGCAACCGGATAACCAATTGTTTCTGCAATGTGTACCGCTTCACTTGGGTCAGAAGCAATCCATGTCGGTAGCACATCGAGGTTAAAACTCTTGAAAAACTGGCTATTTTGGTGAGTATCAAGGCTAACGGTATCTTTATCCAGTAGTTGTCGTTCTATCCAACTTTTCGCATCTGCTAGATCTTCAATATGTACTTTTTCTGCCGTGGTCGGCGTTTCCATTAACTGACGCTGGTTACGTCTGTACTCGACTAAGTGCATGAATGCGACCACTGAGCTTTCAGGGGTTCGATAGGTAGGGAAACCAGCTTCGGTAAACAGCTTTCGTGCAGGCCTTGCTGTTAGCTCACCAGACCAATTCGTGAGGATGTTAAAGCGCTTGTGGCGAGGGTGCTTTTTAATCGCTTCAATAATTCGTTCAGCCGTTTTAGCGGAATGTGCAATTGCTGAAGGGCTGTGCATGATTAGAATCGCATCCGCTTCATCACCATCTAGTAAGATGTTTATGGTGTCGATATAACGCTGATCACCAGCGTCACCAACAATATCGATAGGATTACTGTGAGACCAACTCGATGGCAACACTTTGTTCAACTTATCAAGTGTCTCTTCTGAAAACTCTGCGAGCTTACCACCGCGGTCAAATAGGGTGTCCACCGCCATAATCGCTGGGCCGCCTCCATTGGTAACAATAGCCAAGCGTTCGCCACGTAAGGGAACTGAATGAGTCAGTGTTTCTACCGCAGCAAACAGTTCATGTAAGTTCTTAACTCTTAGCATGCCGCTGCGTCGGATTGCGGAATCATAAATAATATCTAATGTGTCGGCACCGCCAGTGTGTGCCATTGCTGCGGCTCTGCCTTTCGCCGTTCGACCGCCTTTCAACACCAGAATTCGTCGGTTACGCGAAGCCGCACGCGCTGCAGAAATAAAACGCCTCGCATCGGTAATGCTGTCTACATAAAGCAATATTGCTTCGGTGTGAGAGTCGGTGCTGAGGTAGTCCAATAACTCCGAGAATTCGATATCGCTGCCATTGCCTATAGAAATAAACGCTGAAAAGCCGATCTCTTTGTCATTCGCCCAATCTAAAATCGTGGTACACACAGCAGCAGATTGAGAAACAAAAGCGATTTTACCAGGTAATGCTGTTACTGGAGAGAATGATGCGTTCAAATTTAACCAAGGGACAATCACCCCCAAACTATTGGAGCCAAGCACTCGGATGTTGTTCTTTTTGGCTATCGCCAGGCATCTTGCGTCATACGTCTCACCATTATCACTTTGTTGTTGCATGTCGGATGAAAGCACAATGACAGAAGCTATGCCTTTCTCAGCCAGCTCTTCAAAAATGGCGACATTACGAGTCGCATTGGTACACAATATCGCAAGGTCAGGAACGATCGGCAGCGACAAAATGTTTTTGTAAGAGAGTACACCTGCCACCGAGTCATATTTTGGCGTAACCGGCATCACCGCACCTTTGAAATCCCCGTGCAACAAATTGTTCATGACGATATATCCTGCACGCATTTCTCGTTGAGAAGCACCAACAACAGCGATTGAGCGGGGTTTAAGTAGGGGATCAAGATGATTCATAGACATATCCTAACAATGCACGTAAGTTCATCGTAACTTACTTTTCACTAACGGGTTGATGGCAAATTCACCGAATTAAGATGAATAAGCAGACACTGCATAAAGTTTGTGAAATAGGTCACCCACTAATGGTGTATAATCTCAAAGTTAACTTGATTCTAAACCGACGTATCGGCATGATTTATAGTAATTATTATTAAGGATATAGAGCTTTCCATGAAAAAATTTGCAATTGTGACTTTGCCACTGCTCTTGGCTGCATGTGTATCTGACGACTACGTTACCAATGTCACTTCAGATAGTTATCAAGAAGAGTACAAGACGGCCAAAGTTGAAGCTCCAGTTGTATCTCAATCTGAGCAAACAGGCGTTGTTGAAGAAAACGTTGTCAACGTGATCAGAACTGAACCTGTTGAACAGAAAGTCACTCAAACGACTAAAGCTAAGCCAGTTGCAGTAGTGACAGGACCAACCAAGAAACAACAAGACATGAACCAACGTTTTGGTTACACAGTTCAAGTTGTTGCTGTTGGCAGCCAAAGTAAAGTCGATTCTTTCGTGAAAATGCTACCTACGACTTCTCAACCAGTTTGGGAAAACTACAAAATGGTTAACGGCACTAAGTGGTTCACGGTACTTTATGGTGACTATGCAACGCGCTTAGAAGCTAAAAAGGCAATCTCAACACTGCCGAACACTTTCCAAAACTTGAAGCCGTTCGTTAAGAGCATTGATGACATCAAGAACTCTGAATACCCTACGCTTAACAAGTTGAACTAAGTTTTGATTCATAAAGAAGGGGCAAATGCTCCTTCTTTTGTTTTCAGACTCGCTGTTTTGTTTAATAGTTAATCGCTCGATCTTTCGAACGCAATTTTAACAATCAAAACACTGTACCTATCTCGACTTTTGTTTATCATTGAAGTCAGTACTCCTAGTTTCAAGGACCGAATTTACCCATGAACACCACAAACATCCTTCTACTTTGCGGCGGTGGATCTTCAGAGCATGAAGTATCTTTAGTTTCAGCCAATTACCTTTTTGAACAGCTCAATAGCGTTGCAGATTTTAACGTTGTAAGAGTTGAAATTAAAAACGAAGGCTGGTGTCTTGATTCAGGTGAATTGGTTTATCTTGATATTAATGATCAAACCTTACGCGGTGACAATTTAGCATCTAAAGTCGATTTCATTGTGCCTTGCATCCACGGCTTCCCAGGTGAAACCGGTGATATTCAATCACTGTTTGAAATGGCTAAAATTCCGTATCTAGGCTGTGGTTCAGAAGCAAGTAACAACAGCTTCAATAAAATCACTTCAAAGCTTTGGTACGACGCGCTTGGCATTCCAAACACGCCTTATCTATTCTTATCAGAAAACGATGAACAAGCTCACTCACAAGCGACTCAAGCCTTTGAAAATTGGGGTAAAGTGTTCGTGAAAGCGGCCCGTCAAGGCTCTTCCGTAGGTTGTTACCAAGTTAACCAAGTAGAAGATTTAAGCGAAGCGATCAACAAGGCGTTCACTTTTTCGGACCAAGTATTGGTTGAGAAATCAGTGGTGCCTAGAGAGCTAGAAGTTGCTGCTTATGAAATCGATGGCGAGCTACATATCAGCAAACCGGGCGAGGTGATTGCACCGAACGGCGCATTTTACTCTTACGAAGAGAAGTACAGTGCAGACAGTCACTCGATCACTGAAGTTGAAGCAAACAACCTCACTGATGAGCAGCGTGAACTGATTGCAGAAAGCGCTCGAAAAGTGTTTACACAGATGAAGCTCCGCCATTTATCTCGTATCGACTTCTTCTTAACGCAAGACAACGAAATCTATCTGAACGAAGTCAACACCTTCCCAGGTATGACGCCAATCTCCATGTTCCCTAAAATGGTTGAGCATGACGGCCACAAATTCAGCCAGTTCTTAGAGAACTGCGTGAGAACAAGCCTTTCTTAGGTTTCTAACTCGTTTTCGTTCACTTAGAGCTGAACCCAAAAGTGCCTTAAGCTTTCGCCAAGGCACTTTTTGTTTTTAAAGCCGGCCGTTTTTAAAAATCGATCGTTTTAGCCACTACTTATATCCAAGTAACAATATCCAAATAATCTACGAACCGTTTATTGCCAAGGGGTTAGCGCCTTAAACTTCATCTTCTCACTCTCAGCCGTACCCGAATAACCCACATATTGCGCAGGCATTGCAGGGCTGAGCCAACGACCAAAATCCTGAATCTCCCTCACCTTAAGACCTTGTTTTGACAACTCTTGTGCGGCACCAACACGAATCGAATTTCCAGAGAAATGGTGGTTTTCTGGAAGTTGAAGTAAGTCGCTTGCTCTTCTCAATATTCGGTAAATGGACGAATCATCTAAAGGCTGTAAACCAATATTCTCATGCTTGTCTATCGCACGAAATACTGGCAACTCATCTTGTGTACCAGTAAACGAAAGCCAACGTTGAAGTGCAACACTGGCTATTTGTGACAACTGATAAGCCGAACCTTTGACTGTTACTTGGTAATGATCTTCAACGTACTCAACATCGGTAATCGACAACGCCTTAAGTTCTGAGCGCTTTAAAGCACACTCGAACATAACGTTATAAATAGCGATGTCTCTGATCTCTTTCAAGTTTGCTTTATCATGGGAGAGTAACGTATTTAAATCAGTGAGATGCACAGATGTCATAGCGTTGGTTTGTTTGGCGTCACCGGCCATTTGAGATTGTAAGTGGAGCAGGGTAAAGCGAACTTGCCTATGCTTGATCGGGTTAGCAAAGCTCAACACAGTATGTAACATACTAAGCGTTGCAGTGTAACGTTTCAAGGATGCGTATTTTCTATCGTTGGACTCCATCTCAAGAAATCGACGCACAGCGGTTATAGAAGCGGGAAGTGTGTTAATACGATGTTTGGTACAGAACGCATGATAGCGATTCCAATCACTATAGATACCCAACAGTGAATTGTGAGAGTATTGAAATCCTGTCAATTCATCTATAATTTCAATTGTCGCGTGCCTGTTTAATTTTTCAACAAATGAATTAATTGTCACAGAGTCGGTTAAAATAGGGACTTTTTTTCTCAAATTACCGTACCTCAACAGGTGTTTTTACCATATTATGCTTGATATCATTATAAGTATACTTATGATTAATGTAGTGAAAACAAAAAGATGATTAATAGATATGGCTAATTCAATTTACCGAAGCGTCCATCTTCAATCGATAGATGCTAATAACACAGTTTGGCGTGCTAAATTAAAAAACAACGTTATTCAGGGCAACCTAGCTGCCGTGAAAAAGAGTATTGATTGGTGGATTGATACTGCATCTATTATTGATCCAAAAGAATTCACGTCATTAAATAAGTCGAGAGGAACTGGTGGCTCGACTGAAAACTTCAGCGGCTACCAAATCAAGAATGACACCGGTGAGCCTAATGCGTGGTATTGCATGTTTAACGGTCGCTTAATTAAAGGCGGCAAGGTTGCAATTCAACGCCATATAGAAGCTTACTTACTCGCAAAACAAAAAGCAGAGCAACAAAAGAAGTAAATTATGAGCCTAGTATATTCAACAGAAACAGGTCGTATTAAGCCTGAAGAAGAGAAAGTCCAACGTCCTAAAGGCGATGGTATCGTTCGAATTCAAAAAGAAACCAAAGGCCGTAAAGGCAAAGGCGTTTCTGTCGTGACTGGCTTAGACCTAGATGACGCACCATTAAAACTAATGGCAGCAGAACTCAAGAAAGTTTGCGGCTGCGGTGGCTCAGTAAAAGATGGCAATATCGAAATTCAAGGTGACGCGCGCGACAAGATCAAAGCGCACCTTGAAAAGAAAGGCTACAAAGTTAAATTTGCTGGCGGCTAATCTCTAACTAATACCAGGGTTAAAATCGAAGATTATTATCACTGGTTATTAGGTATTTTATGGTAAATAGCTAATATGGTTAAATACACAGTATAAATCAGAGAATATCGACACCAAATAAAGGCAGGGCATCACACAAAGATACCTGCCTTATAAACACCAAAACCTATTTAACATAACGTACATAATACGCACTAAGGCGTAAGTTCTT
>NZ_AJZD02000228.1 GCF_000272105.2 Vibrio splendidus 12E03 | reverse complement strand
TTTGTCCTTGAGAAGTTTGGACTGTTCTACAGCAAAGCAAAAGCAATGCTCAACCGTAACCTAAGAAAAAAGAGCAAAGAAAACAAAGCAACTCAACAAGCAGCTTCTTCTAGGGTTGATCATATCAATCAGCTTCTCGATGAAGCCCAGACTTCTGATATACCAGAATGGGAAGATTACACTCCTCCTGAATAACCCCTTTAAATTTATTCATACCGTTAG
>NZ_AJZD02000227.1 GCF_000272105.2 Vibrio splendidus 12E03 | reverse complement strand
ACTGGATCCAGAGAGGTGAAGACTCGAATCCCTTTTTTCGCCTCAAATCGGTCGCCGACATACTTCTTAAGCTCAATATTTACTTGTTGGAAGTAAGCGGGCTGACGGCTAGCAATACGTGGGTTGTCTTGAATATCCAAATCACGACTCGCCGCCTCTTCGTATTGTCGCGGAGTTAAGATGTCTTGTTGCATCAATAAACGAAGAACCAAATCGCGTCGAGTCTTAGCACGCACAGGATAACGAACCGGATTGTAATACGACGGTCCTTTCACCATACCGACCAGCAGTGCTAGCTGATCGATACGGAGCTCTTGAATTGGCTGACCGAAGTACAAGCGAGACGCTAAACCGAAGCCATGGATCGCTTGCCCACCATTTTGCCCAAGGTAAACCTCGTTTAAGTAAGCCTCTAGGATTCGGTCTTTGCTGTAACGATGGTCCAAGATAAGCGCAATGTAGGCTTCACGAACCTTACGCCACAATGTACGTTCACTGGACAAGAACAGGTTTTTTGCCAGCTGTTGCGTCAGCGTACTACCACCTTGTACCGTTCGCCCAGCTTTGACGTTAACGACCATTGCACGAGCGATGGCCAGTGGCGACACGCCATCGTGTTGATAGAAATTTCGGTCTTCGGTTGCCAATAAGGCATCAACCATCACTTCTGGGAACTGATTACGTTTTAAGAACAGGCGTTGCTCATCGTTACTTTTCTCAAGCATGCCAAGCATTTTTGGTTCAACACGTAGGTAGCCCATGTCGCCTTTCTTCTCTAACGACTGAATACGAGTTAACTCGTTACCGTTGAAATGCAGCATCACATGACGATCCGCTTCCGGTCCATCGACAAACTCGAACGGACGACGAATCATTTCAATCTTGGTGGAAGAAGAAGAGTATTCGCCCGGGTGACGAGGCGCGTTCACCTTACGATAATTAAGTACATCGAGCTCATTCTTAACCTGAACCAAACTCACCGGAGTTCCCGGAGACAGGTCTAGCACTCGCGCATAAACCACGGTTGGCAAATCAAACAGCTGACCTTCAAAGCGCTGTTTGACCACAGAATCGAGATAAATACCGACGAACAACAGTAATGCCGCAAGCGCTAAGCCTGCTTTCCAAGAAATGCCCCATAGGATCTTCAACCAACCTCTTTTGCCTGATTTCTTAGCTTTAGGTTTGGTCTTTTTCGCAGCCGCTCTTGGTTTTCTTGGCTTGGCTTTGGTCGCTGGTGACTTCTTTGCTGGCGCTTTTTTAGGTGGTGCCTTTTTTGGCGTTAACATTTTGGTCATCATCGATTCAACTGTCGTTTGGTTTTAGTGGTTGCTACATGGTTAGCAGGGTCATCCGGCCAAGGATGTTTTGGGTAACGGCCTTTCATCTCTTTTTGTACTTCTTTGTACGCGCCAGCCCAAAAGCCAGCTAAATCTTGAGTAATTTGCAGTGGTCGCTGTGCTGGAGAAAGTAGCTCAAGCACGACTTTTTTACGGCCTTGCGCAATCAATGGCGAATCTTGTTCACCAAAGACTTCCTGCATTCGCACTGAGATCACGGGTTCAGACTGACATTGATAACGAATGACCTTCTTGCTGCCTGTCGGCATCACATAGTGCGTTGGTAACCATTGGTCTATCTCTTGATTCAAAGGCCAGCCAAGATAAGCCGACAACGCCTGCTCAATCGAAACACTAGTCAGCCCTTTTGCCGACTTAATGCCATTCAAATATGGTGATAGCCACTCATCAATATGTTCAACCAAACTCGCGTCATCCATCGCTGGCCAATCATGTTCAGGCATCCAAAGCTGAGCGCAGCGTACACGCTCAACCAGCTGTTTAGCCGAAGGTGTCCAATGTAATCGATCCAGCCCGCATCGAGCGACATAGTTGAGCAGCGCTTGGCTCGCCTGATTCGAATCGGGCTCAGGTAAAGCTTTGGTGCTGATAATCAGTTTACCCAGAGACACTCGCTGCTCGGCAACTAAGCGACCACGCTTCTCATCCCAATCGGCGTAATCGGAACGCACAAACAGTTTTGGAAATTGAGCTTCTAGCTGCGCAATATCAACTGCGGTGGCTAAGAAAATTTGACTGGCTCGCCCTGTGCTGCGCATCAAATCAATCACTACGATATAGTCATTGTTCGCCAATGGATCATCGTCACGAACCTCAGCACCGTGGCCATTCGCTAGAAGGAAAGCACTGCTGGTCGCGCTTCTCACTTGTGCAATCCGGTCCGGGAACGCAAAACAAAGCACTAATGGTAGCAATGATTCGTCAGCTTGTGACAAATCTAAGTGATGATTGAGTTTGCTGGCGAGACTTTTCGCTCGCTGCATCACCACGCTGTTTTTCGAATGCTTTCTTTGTTTAAGCCGGTGCAACGAATGCTGAATATCAGTGACGTTGCGTTCAGGCTCTTCAAGTAAAGCGGCGGCGACAATCGCAGCATTCAGCAATGCTGGGCTGCCTTGTTGCGCTTTTATCAGCATGCTGACGATACGTGGTTCAAGGCCTAAACGCTGGGCCTGCTTACCTAGCGCCGTAAATTGGCCATTACTATCTAATAGCTCAAGGCTTTGCAGCAGTTGCTTGGCTTGTTCCACTGAAGCTTGTGGCGGAATATCTAGCCATTGCAACTCGTCTGCATTTGCAGCGCCCCACTGCGTCAATTCAGCCACCAGCGAAGAGAGATCTGAATGTAGAATTTCAGGCTCAGGTACAGCAGGTTGCTGCATCAGCTGCGTTTCGCTGTACAAACGAACGCACAAGCCCTCTTCAATTCGTCCCGCACGACCCGCTCGTTGCTCAGCTGAAGATTGCGAGATTTTCACTTGCTCAAGCTTAGTAATACCGGTTTTCAGATCGAACTTCGCCACACGTTCAAGCCCGGAATCGACCACCAGTCGAATACCTTCAATCGTCAAAGAAGTCTCAGCAATATTGGTGGCTAACACCACCTTTCGACGCCCTTTCTCTGATGGCGCGATCGCTTTCTGCTGTTGAGGAAAGCTGAGTTGCCCATACAAAGGGCAAACATCGATATCGCTGGCGAGTTGTTCCAGTTGAGATTCCACCTGTTTAATCGCAGAAACGCCCGGCAAAAAGGCGAGAAGTGAGCCTGACTCTTTCTCCATCAGAGAGCGAATCACGTTGGCCATTTTAGGGGCTAGATATTCATTGGCGTTAAGAGGTTGATAACGGAAATCGACCGGAAAGGTGCGACCTTGTGATTCAACGTATTTGGCATTCGGCAGCAAAGTTTGCAGAGCTTGTTGATCTAAGGTTGCCGACATCACAATCACTTTTAGATCGTCACGCAGCGCGTCTTGGATCTCTAAGCTAAACGCAATTGCAGTATCGGCGTGAATGCTGCGCTCATGAAATTCATCAAAGATCACCATATCAACCCCAGTCAATTCAGGGTCGGTTTGGATCATTCTTGTCATGATCCCTTCAGTGACGATTTCCAAGCGAGTTGAACTGCTGGTTTTAGATTCACCACGAACTCTAAAGCCAATGCTCTCCCCGACTTTTTCACCTAGCTGACTCGCTAAATACGTCGCGATATTTCTTGCCGCCAAGCGCCTAGGTTCAAGCATGATAATTTTGCCTTGAACGGCGTTGGTCTTAACTAACTGTAAAGGGAAGAATGTTGACTTACCCGCACCGGGAGCGGCCTTTAGAACAAGTTGAGTGTGT
The DNA here is from genome assembly GCF_000272105.2 of Vibrio splendidus 12E03. Taxonomy (GTDB): domain Bacteria; phylum Pseudomonadota; class Gammaproteobacteria; order Enterobacterales; family Vibrionaceae; genus Vibrio; species Vibrio splendidus_I. The sequence goes on along the minus strand of NZ_AJZD02000227.1, from coordinate 10,004 downwards.
GTTTCTACGCCAGCGAGCAGATCTGGCATCACAGCTTCTATGGGCAGTTGTGGCAATGGGAGAACCTTGTGGTGTAATGTTGGCAACATTGTACATAAAAACCTACCCGTCTAAATAAGTAATATGCAGTTCAATCCACCATTAGAGTCAGCGACTCTTATCAAACGCTACAAACGTTTCCTCACTGACATCAAACTTCCAGACGGCAGCGAGCGTACTATCCACTGCGCTAACACTGGAGCGATGACAGGGTGTGCGACTCCTGGCAATACGGTGTGGTACTCAACATCTGATAATGCAAAAAGAAAGTACCCAAACAGCTGGGAGATCTCAGAAACAGACAAAGGTCATCGTATTTGTGTAAATACTGCGCGGGCAAACCAGCTAGCAGTGGAAGCAATTGAAAATAATACTATAGTTGAACTCTTAGGCTATAACGCGTTACGAACCGAAGTGAAATATGGCAGTGAGAATAGTCGCATTGATATTCTGCTTGAAGATAACGAAAAGCCGCCTTGTTATATCGAAGTAAAAAGCGTCACTTTGCTCGACGAGCAAGAAACGTCAACTAAAGGGCAAGGCTTTTTCCCTGATGCGGTCACAACCAGAGGCCAAAAACATCTGCGTGAACTCACAGAAATGGTCGAATCTGGAAATAGAGCCGTACTTTTATTCACTGTTTTACATTCAGGTATTGAAAAAGTGTCTGCGGCACACCATATAGACGCCAAATATTCGTTATTACTAAAACAAGCACAAGACGCTGGCGTTGAAGTGCTTTGCTATAAAGCAGAGCTCAGCAATACTCAAATACAACTAAAACAAGCTGTTGAATTTATCAATAGCTAAGCAAAGATGCTGAACTAATCACATTGATTGCAAGTTTGAATAAGAGTATTTGCCACCATTCGTTCTTTCTGCTATAGATACCCGCCTTAAAATTAGCTGCTTTGCAGTTGACTAGGTGTAAATAGGAGATGCTGTATGCCAGAATCTAAGAAAAAAGCGCTAGGCATCCTAGCCATCGCAGGTGTTGAACCGTACCAAGAAAAGCCAGGTGAAGAGTACATGTCACCTGAGCAAACGGAACATTTTACAAAAATTTTAGCAGCTTGGCGCAACCAGCTCAGGGAAGAAGTTGATCGTACTGTGCACCACATGCAGGACGAAGCAGCGAATTTCCCAGACCCAGTTGACCGTGCTTCTCAAGAAGAAGAATTCAGCCTAGAGTTACGTAACCGTGACCGTGAGCGTCGTCTTATCAAAAAAATTGAGAAGACATTAGACAAGATCGAAGAAGACGATTTCGGCTTCTGTGATTCTTGCGGTATCGAGATTGGCATTCGTCGCCTTGAAGCTCGTCCAACTGCTGATCTTTGTATTGACTGTAAAACACTTGCAGAGATCAAAGAGAAACAGATGCAAGGTTAATTCTTGCAGATGTAAAGAAAGGGAGCCTTGGCTCCCTTTTTTGTTTGTTATCCAAGCGCAGTATTTCACACGCTTGATAGTAAATAGCAGCTTTAAACCTTAGTTCTATACATCAAACCTTGTTTCTATAGATTGAAGCTTAGTTCTACGCATTAAAACTTTTGTTAAACGTCTTAAGAATCGGCTACTGCGGTACCATTTAGATTAGGTTGTTCACTCATGAATTATATCGGGCGCTTTGCACCATCACCGTCAGGTCCTCTTCATTTTGGCTCACTTGTTGCTGCTCTAGGTAGCTACTTTCAGGCGAAATCTAACCAAGGAAAATGGTTAGTTCGTATGGAAGACCTCGACCCACCAAGAGAAATGGCCGGCGCTGCAGACCTCATTCTTAAGACGCTTGAGGCTTACCACCTATTTTGGGATGGTGAAGTCGTCTATCAAAGCCAACGTCATGGCTTGTATCAAGCTCAAATTGATCAATGGGTCACTGACAATCAAGCCTACTACTGCCAATGTACCCGTAAGCAGATAAAGGCTTTGGGTGGCTTTTACAATGGTCACTGTCGAGATGCAGGCTTAATCGATTCAGGTGAACAAGCGGTGCGCTTGCGCATGGATTTTCCTGTAGAGTCCTTTGATGATGTGCGCCACGGCACGATTCAAATCCCTAAAGCATTAGCTGAAGAAGATTTTATTATTAAACGCAGAGATGGATTGTTTGCCTATAACTTGGCCGTTGTCCTTGATGACATCGAACAAGGAGTAACGGAAGTCGTAAGAGGCGCAGACCTGATAGAACCAACAGGTCGACAAATCAGTTTGTACAAGACGCTCAAGCAAAAAACAGTGAGCTACTTGCACTTACCATTGGCAACCGATGACTTGGGGAATAAACTGTCAAAACAGAACCATGCCACCGCAATCAATCTCGACAATCCAAAACCAACGTTACTCAACGCGATGCGATTCTTAGGTTTTGATATCCCGACAGCCCTTTGTGAGGCTTCAATGGATGAGATTTTATTGTGGGGCTGCCAACAATGGAACGTCAGTCAGTTACCTGATAGTTTACAAAAAGAGCACTGTAATTAGCTCGAAACTCACGGCAAATAGCAAAAACGACACATAAAAATGCCATAACCAACCACTGTGGTTAAGCAGACGATGTTCTCAAATGGCTCGCGCTAAGCTATTATTAGCCGCAATTAAACTCTGCACTACCACTTTGGACTAAGAGAAAAACAAAGTTGGCGATACCTACTTTGTTCTAAACTAATGAATACAAACGACAATACCCCAAGCGAACAACGCGGATTCCACGAATTAGCTCTGAATATTTATACTCGTCAAGAGCACAATATTTCACGCAAGCAGATCAGCGACAACGCACTAAAAGTGCTATATCGCCTGAATGGTGCGGGTTTTGACGCATTTCTAGTCGGTGGTGGTGTACGCGATATCTTATTAGGCTCTCAGCCAAAAGATTTTGATATTGCGACCAACGCAACGCCAGAGCAAATCAAACACCTCTTCAGAAACTGTCGCCTTATCGGTCGCCGTTTCCGCTTGGCACATATCATGTTTGGTCGTGACATCATTGAAGTGGCAACTTTCCGTGGCCACCACCAAGAACCATCGAAAAACGTGTCTGCACAATCGAAAGAAGGCATGCTATTGCGCGATAACGTGTATGGCAGTGTTGATGAAGATGCAGAGCGTCGTGATTTCACAATCAATGCGATGTACTACAACATTGCAGACTACAGCATCCACGATTACGCGGGTGGTGTAGAAGATTTAGAAGATAAACTGATCCGCCTGATTGGCGATCCAGAAACGCGTTATCGTGAAGACCCAGTACGTATGCTACGTGCAATGCGCTTCGCCGCTAAACTGGATTTCGATATTGAAGAAGACACAGCTGACCCGATTGAAGAGTTAGCGCACCTTCTAAGAGATATCCCAGCAGCGCGTCTTTACGAAGAGTCTCTGAAATTGCTGCAATCAGGTCACGGTTTAGAAACCTACCACCTAATGCGCGAGTACAACCTCTTTCAACAGATGTTCCCAGCTGTAGCGGAATACTTCACAGAAGATTACGACTCTCACACAGAGCAGATGCTTGATTTGGTTCTCGATTCAACCGATCTTCGCATCGAAGATGGTAAGCGAGTAAACCCAGCATTCATGTTCGCAGCGATGCTTTGGTACCCAATGAACAAGCTGGCAGACAAACTTGTCGCTGAACAGGGTATGGCGCACTACGACGCGATCATGGAAGCGAGTAACATCATTCTTGATCAGCAAGTAAAGTCTATTGCTATTCCTCGTCGTCACACCGCAACCATTCGCGAAGTTTGGCAACTGCAACTTCGACTGCCTCGTCGCAACGGTAAACGCGCTGTTCGTCTAATGGAGCTCAACAAGTTCCGTGCAGGCTACGATTTCCTAGAAATGCGTGGTGAGATTGAAGGTGGCGAAACTAAAGATCTTGCGAAATGGTGGGAGCGTTATCAAACAGCCGGTCGCAACATGCGTCAAGCGATGGCTAACGACGTTGCAGCACCATCAAAGTCAGGCCATCGTCGCCGTAAGACTTACCGAAACAAAAAGAGTAAGCAATCAGAATGATAACGGCTTACATTGCGGTCGGCAGCAACCTTGCCGACCCAGTTAGCCAAGCAAATTTGGCTATCGAAACGCTAAAAAGCCTACCGCGATCAACGTTTATTGCGACCTCTCAGCTATATAGTAGCACTCCAATGGGGCCGCAAAATCAACCAGACTACATCAACGCGGTAGTCGCTATCCAAACCGAATTAACGCCAATTGAACTGCTTGATTGCACTCAAAAGATCGAGTTAGAGCAAGGGCGCGTCCGTAAAGACGAACGTTGGGGTCCAAGAACCTTGGATCTCGACATTGTGTTATACGGCAATGAGGTGATCGATTCAGAGCGCTTAACCGTTCCTCATTATGGAATGAAAGAACGAGAGTTTGTACTCTATCCGCTTGCTGAAATCGCACCAAGTTTACAACTCCCTGATGGGACTGAGCTGACAGAACTACTGAAAATAGTAGATAAGAACGGGCTCAATGTTTGGCAACAATAGCCAAGCGCATTAAGGAAAACCAATGAAAAAAGTAACCATTAACGACCTGATCAAATGCAAACGTGAAGGCCGTAAATTCGCGACGTCGACAGCTTATGATGCGAGCTTTGCTCAATTATTCGAAAGCCAAGAGATGCCTGTACTGCTTGTCGGTGATTCACTAGGGATGGTTCTACAAGGCCATAACGATACATTACCTGTCACCGTTGAAGATATTGCTTACCATACTCGCTCAGTGCGTGCTGGTAGCCCTAATTGCCTTCTTATGGCTGACATGCCTTTCATGAGCTACGCGACTCCAGAGCAAGCTTGTGAAAGCGCAGCTACCTTGATGCGTGCTGGCGCGAACATGGTAAAAATCGAAGGCGGAAGCTGGTTGGTCGATACTGTGAAAATGCTAACAGAACGCGCAGTACCAGTATGTGCGCACTTAGGCTTAACGCCTCAATCTGTGAACATCTTTGGTGGTTACAAGGTTCAAGGTCGCGACGACGATCAAGCAGATAAAATGGTTGCTGACGCACTCGCGCTACAAAACGCAGGCGCTCAAATCGTTCTACTTGAATGTGTGCCAGCTTCATTGGCAAAACGAATTACAGAAGCTTGTGACGTACCGGTTATCGGTATCGGCGCCGGCAATGTTACCGATGGTCAGATCTTGGTTATGCATGACATGTTCGGTATTTCTGCGAACTACATGCCGAAGTTCTCTAAGAATTTCCTAGCAGAAACCGGTGATATGCGTAAGGCAGTAGCTCTATACAAAGAAGAAGTAGAGAGCGCGCGCTTCCCTGATGAAGCTCATACAATCGCTTAGGAGTAAGTATGCAAACTTTTGCTGAAATAGCGGCTCTTCGTGAGCAGATTAAACAGTTTAAGCGTGATGGACGTACGGTTGCTTTTGTACCGACAATGGGAAACCTGCATGAAGGCCACCTAACTCTAGTAAAGAAAGCTCGAGAACTGGCAGACATCGTTGTGGTAAGCATCTTTGTAAACCCAATGCAGTTTGACCGCGCCGACGACCTAAACAACTACCCTCGCACGTTAGAAGCAGATTTAAGCAAACTGACAGGCGAAGGCGTTGAGCTAGTATTTACACCCACGCCAGAGGTTATGTACCCAGAGGGATTAGACAAACAGACGTTTGTTGAGGTTCCAGGCATATCTCACATGCTTGAAGGTGCATCTCGCCCAGGTCACTTCCGTGGTGTAGCGACGATTGTCACCAAGCTGTTTAACATTGTTCAGCCAGATTTTGCATGCTTCGGCAAAAAAGACTTCCAGCAGCTTGCTGTTATTCGCCAGATGACCACTGACTTAGCGTTAGACATTAAAGTTGTGGGCGTTGCGACCGTTCGTGAAATGGATGGCTTAGCAATGAGCTCTCGCAATAGCAACCTAACGATTGACGAGCGCCAACGAGCGCCAGTTCTAGCGCGTACTATGCGCTGGATCAGCAGTGCTATTCGTGGTGGTCGCGATGACTACGCATCAGTGATTGAAGATGCAACCGACCAGCTACGCGCTGCAGATCTGCAACCAGATGAAATATTCATTTGTGATGCGAAAACGCTCCAAGCGATCACTGCAGAATCGACTCAAGCTGTGATTCTAATGTCGGCTTTCCTAGGTAAGACTCGCCTTATCGACAACCAAGTTTTAGATTTGGTCACGGAAACCAAAGAAGAAGTGAAAGAAGAAGTAACTGAATAATCAGTTTCTGCTCCTAACGCAAAACATAAAAAAGGTCGATTATATATCGACCTTTTTCTTTGCCTGCGATTCAAGAGCATTAATAAATCCAGGATAATTACGCATTAGCTACGTAAGCCGATACCCTTAGTCACTAGGTAGTGTGCAATGCCATACAACGCTACGATAAACACACCCAATACACCAAACGACGTCACAATACCCACATCAGACACACCCAAGAAGCCATATCTGAACGCGTTAACCATGTACACGATAGGGTTCAACTTCGATACACCTTGCCAGAATTCAGGTAATAGACTGATCGAGTAGAACACACCGCCAAGATAAGTCAGAGGCGTCAGGATGAAGGTCGGAATGATCGAGATATCATCAAACGTGCGTGCGAACACCGCGTTAATCAAGCCACCCAGAGCGAACACAACTGAAGTTAAAAATACCGTCGCCATGATCACGCCCCAATGGTCAACTTGTAGGTCGACAAAGAACAAAGATACAAACGTTACTATGGTACCCACTAGCAACCCACGAACCACACCACCCATTACGAAGCCGGCGATAATCACGTAATTAGGAACAGGTGCTACAAGCAACTCTTCAATGTTCTTTTGGAATTTGGCACTAAAGAACGATGAAGCAACGTTGGAGTATGAGTTAGTGATCACCGACATCATGATCAAGCCGGGCACAATGTATTCCATGTAGCTAAAGCCGTTCATTTCACCAATACGTGCACCGATAAGGTTACCGAAGATAATGAAATAAAGCGTCATGGTAATTGCTGGTGGAACTAAAGTTTGCACCCAGATACGCGTGAAGCGATTGATCTCTTTGGTCAACAAACTGCAGAAAGCTGTCCAATATAGGCTGTACATATTATTTACTCCCCTCACGGACGATACTCACAAATAGCTCTTCTAGACGGTTTGCTTTGTTACGCATAGATAGGACTTTAACCTGTTGCTCGCTCAATTGAGCAAAAATGGTATTCAAACCTAGGTTCTTGTCGATTTCAATTTCTAGTGAACCATTGACCATCACTTGGCTATTCACGCCTTCAAGCTTAGGTTCAGTCGTGCCCTCTTCCAGATCCAGAATAAAGGTCTCCGCACTCAATTTGCCCAACAGCGCTTTCATTGTTGTGTTCTCAATCAGCTCACCGCGATTGATGATGCCAATATTGCGACACAGCATTTCTGCTTCTTCTAGGTAGTGCGTGGTCAAGATAATGGTAATGCCCTGCTTCTCATTGATCTCTTTTAGGAATTCCCACATCGAACGACGCAGTTCAATATCAACGCCTGCTGTTGGTTCATCAAGGATCAACAAATGAGGTTCATGCATCAATGCACGCGCGATCATCAAACGACGCTTCATACCACCAGACAAGTTACGCGCACGTTCGCCACGCTTTTCCCACAAATCGAGTTGAGATAGGTACTTTTTCGCTCGCTCTTTCGCCAATGCTTTTGGCACGCCGTAATAGCCCGCCTGTTGCAACACTATCTGTTCGACGGTTTCGAACGGGTTAAAGTTGAACTCTTGAGGCACTAGACCTAAGTTCTGCTTCGCCAACTCCAGATCGGTATCAATGTCGTAACCGAACACTTTAACCTTGCCTGAAGTTTTATTTACCAGTGAAGAGATAACACCAATTGTGGTTGATTTACCCGCACCATTTGGACCAAGTAGTGCATAAAAGTCGCCTTTTTCTACTTGTAAACTAACGCCCTTAAGAGCCTCGAAGCCCCCAGCATAAGTTTTTCTTAATTGCTCAATTTCTAATGCATACATAGAGATAGACTGCCATTTGCTATAGATAAGATGTTGACGACCGAGCTTGAGGAGAGAGTAATGCTTAAAACGAGCTAGCAGAAAACTAACCCAAACTTGTTTACTCGGCCATTTTGCAAACAAGTTTATCGTTGATTAACGATGAATACAAATATCGTGTGAGAGTTTCTTTCGAAAACAAATAAGAATATTGGCTATGTGAAGACCAAATCAGCGTTCAATAGATATAAAAATGCCGCTAAGTGATTCACTTAACGGCATTAATGATCAGTCTTGGAATGGGCGTCTATGGCTTATTCATATCAGATCATTCATATCCGATTATTACTGAAAATTAAACTGACTCAAATTGATGTTCATCTCTGTCGACATAGCTTGTTGCTGCCGTCAGGGCTTCATACCTGAATCGATAAGTGTTGGATTCAGGCACTAGGTCAATCACGTGGAACTTCTCTAGTTGCTGACGAGTATTCTCATTAGGACACAGTAGATACACCTCACACTGCGCATCCAATGCATCTTTAATCGCATTCTCTAGCGCTAGGCCAACAGTCACATCAATCATAGGGACATCTGTCAGGTCTAGAATCATCGCTTCATAGTCAGAAATACTTGAGTGTTGACGTGAAATCGCCTTTGAGACACTGAATATCATCGGCCCTGAAAGATAGAAGAACAGCACCTTACCATTGGCACTATCGAGTAACTGACGTTCGCTATCGGTCAATGGAATATCATCTTCATCATCACCATCACTGATCGCCTTAACTTGTCTGGCTTGCTCTCGGCTCAATCTTTCAATAATCAGAATATTCGAGATAAACACGCCCAGTCCAACAGCAATAATCAAGTCGACAAACACAGTCAGTAACATCACGCCGTACATCACACCCATGCCCGCATAGCTGACCTTGTGCGCGCGCTGGATAAAACTCCAATCTAGGATATTGAAACCAACATACATCGCGATACCAGCCAGCACTGCCATAGGGATCGGTTCTGTTAAGCCACCCGCAACCAATACCACTAGCGCAAGTACTAAGGCTCGAATAACGCCTGAAAGCGGAGAACGCGCTCCCACCTGAATATTAGTCACGGTACCCATAGTGGCACCCGCGCCAGGTAACGCACCAAACAGGCCAGAGATCATATTGGCAATGCCTTGGCCACGAAGTTCTTTGTCTGAGTCATGTTCTTTACGAGTCAGTGAATCCCCAATTACCGCGGTCAAAAGCGTATCAATACAACCAAGCGTACCCAACACCAAAGCATCGATAACCATAGTCGTGAACTGTTCAGCGCTGATCGTAGGGATAACGAGAGAAGGCAAACCGGCTGGAATTTCACCAATACGGCGAATAGAGTCGGTATCAAAAATAATGACAGACAAGAGCGTCACTGCAACCAAAGCGACCAGTTGAGCAGGCACATACTTACGATATTTAGCTGGAAAACCGAAAAGAATACCGAGCGTCAATGCCCCTAAAAACAGCTCGCTGATTTTAAGATTAGCCAGTGTATCTGGAAGCGCAGAGAGCGTGCCCATCACACCACCGGAAGGTGCAGCATGTCCTAATAGAGGGGACAACTGCAGAATAATTAGAATAACGCCGATGCCCGACATAAAACCGGAGATCACGCTATATGGCATCAAAGTAACGTATTTTCCGAGCTTTAATGTACCGAGTAATATCTGAAAAGCACCTGCCATCATTACCACGGTAAAGGTCATTGCCATTCCGGTTTCAGGATACTTGGCCACCATGCTAGTCATTACTGCCGTCATGATCACCGTCATCGGACCGGTCGGTTCAGAGATCAGGCTGCTCGAGCCACCAAACAATGCCGCAAATAGGCCAACCATGATGGCGCCCCAAAGGCCAGCTTCCGCGCCCGCGCCAGAAGCAACACCAAATGCCAATGCTAAAGGCAACGAGATGATGGCTG
>NZ_AJZD02000226.1 GCF_000272105.2 Vibrio splendidus 12E03 | reverse complement strand
CTACCCAGGACCATTGGTACTCTTTCTCTACCGGAACTTCACCAAACACCGTGTTTATTGTGTTTGGCATGATTAACCTTCCCGTTGGTTTTCTAGTGAATCTAATCGACGATACCAATCCGCCGTTTCTCGTTCTTCTTTAAGCTGTTCTCGAATCCAATTAGGATTACATTTTGTTAAATCGTACGACTTAACGAGTTCAAACTCGTTATTTACACCAAAGGAGGCATAGCCTTTTTCACAGCCTATACCTATTGATTTTTCGGATACCGCTACCAAGTCGCTCACCGTTATTTCGTCGCCCCCAAGAGGGCAACGAATGGTCATACCTATGGTAAGTTGGTGTGCTGTAATTGTTCTCTTTTGCATATGTTCACCTGTTAAAATCAAATGTTTGAAATATTCAGATGCTCGTTTTTCGCACTCAGTGCGTTTAAGAGGTGGTTAAGCATATAAACCACATCCATGCTATCAAGAACGCCAATTTGAATATGACCAACGCGCAAAGAGTCTAAACAGTTACTTTTGTCTGGAATGTCAGTT
>NZ_AJZD02000225.1 GCF_000272105.2 Vibrio splendidus 12E03 | reverse complement strand
GAGTCAGGCATCAAAAGCGTTTACTCATTTAAAAGAGTACGTTGAAGGTGAAAGCGAAAACCAATTAAAAGCAGCATAAATTCAATGTTTAATTAACGTAATGACTCAACAAATTAATGCACATTAATTCAACCATCACTAAATTGCCCAGTAGTTCACACTATTGGGTTTTTTATGCCCCACAGTAATGGTTAAATTAAGGTTTCACTGAGCTTGGATAAGAGGAATACTAGAGCTTATCTATTTGATATAAAAAGTGATGAGAAATGCTTAAGGAAATAAATTGAATATTAATGAATTATACAGACTGTCAACTTGGTATGAGACTAATGTTCTAGAGCGTAAGTTTAAAAAAACCATAGAAGCGTTACACGCAAGCAACAATAAGTTAATGACGTCACCATCAAACCAATCTTTTAGAGATAACTTTGAAAGCCTGAAAGAGCGATTACTTGACCTTGTTAATGAGGTCGATCAAAACGTGTTAGATTTTGATGACCAAAACGTATTAAAAAAACTTAATTTAAGTCACATCCTATTGGACGGTGCTTTCGACTCTTTGCAGAGTCTACTAGACACGGATGATTTTCATACAATATCAGCACGTCTTACAAATTATATGAATGCAATGGATAGAGCTGATGATATTTTTCATGCTTACTTGAGCTATTTACCTATTGCATTCGATTTAAAAAAATTTGAATCCACTCACCACCACTCTGATAAAATTCTTACTAGGGTTCGTTTTCATAATGAAGCGTCAATTGATAATGTAGTGAACTTGTCTGACTGGAGTGATCGTTGGTATACAATAGCCCGAGGGTATTCGATGGCTTTAGGGCAAGCTCCTGAAGAGTTTGAAGTTGTTGGGGCTGCAAATGGCTCTATAGTGTTTGACCTACAAGTTGCAATAGATGTCGCTAAAATGCTTGCAGAAACTTTTGCATTGATTACAGCTACTGTTGCTTCTTGTCTCACTATTAAAGATTCGATAAAAGCTGCTCAACCATTCAAAGAGTCTAATGAGGAACTGTATAAACAAATTGTCTCTGAAAGCCAAAAAATGTATGAAGCCGAACAGGAACAAATGGCATCCTCTGTGGCAGAGAAGTTAATAAAGAAATTTGGTACTCATAGCGATGGCGAGAAAGAAGTTGCTTTAAGCAAATCTGTAAGAGAACTGTATCGGTTCATAGACCAAGGGGGGGATTTAGCATTTAAGTGCTCTAGTAGCTCCCTTGAGCATGAAGAAGAAGCTAGGCTAGTTAACGAAGCTTTGTTTATGTTAAAAAATCGTAATAATCAGAAGCAACTGGAGGATAAATCAAAGTAATATAGTTTGATTTATACTGATAGGAGGGAATAAATCAAAATATAGAGATATTCCCTTGAAAATCGTCACTTATAACATTATTTAGAACGCGCGAACTGTTCAAGTTGTCAGTGAGAATTAAAGTACACCTTTATCCCGATCTGGTTTCCCGTCTTTGTCAAAAAATCGAACTTTG
>NZ_AJZD02000224.1 GCF_000272105.2 Vibrio splendidus 12E03 | reverse complement strand
AGCCTTGAGCAAAAGTTATGGGATATCAATCGACTTAACCTTGAGTACCAGGCTAAATTTTCACAGGCGGATGAACTCTACATCATGTTGAGCGGTCTATTTGAGCAGCATCAATTTCCATCGATGCTGGAAAACTCAGAAAAAGACCTTGAAAGGGATACGCTCTACATGAAAGAGAAAGGTATTGAGAAAGGGTTTGATGAAGACAACAACCAAATCAAACCATT
>NZ_AJZD02000223.1 GCF_000272105.2 Vibrio splendidus 12E03 | reverse complement strand
AGTATCTAGTATCTAGTATCTAGTATCTAGCAAGGATAGAAAAAACAAAGCCCGAACCTAGGTTCGGGTTTTGTCATTTAAATCTGATTATTGTCCGTTATCGATCGCTTTCAGCACTTTACATGGATTACCGACTGCAACCACATTGGCAGGGATGTCTTTGGTTACCACACTGCCCGCGCCAATCACGCTGTTTTCGCCAATAGTGACACCCGGGCAGATGATTACACCACCGCCAAGCCAAACATTGTCGCCAACATTAATCGGTGTGCCAAACTCAACGCCTTCTTCTACACGGCCTTTCACATCTAATGGGTGACCCGCAGTTAGAATTTGTACATTTGGGCCGAGCAACACATTGTCGCCAATCGTTACTTCCGCGACATCTAAAATCACGCAGTTAAAGTTGGCGTAAAAGTTCTTACCCAGTTTAATGTTTGAGCCGTAGTCACAACGGAATGGGGGCTCTAAATGCGCATTGTCACAGCCAGGAATCAGTTCTTGCGTGGCCGCTTCCCATTCAGGTGTATCTGGAATGCTGTTGTTGAGTTTTTGCAGCGTTTTTTTACACTCAATTCGCGCCGAGTACAACTCTTTATCCCAAGCCTGATAAGGCTCTCCGGCTAACATTTTTTGTTTTTCTGTTCTCACGTTACTTACCTACTCTTTCAGATTACTTACCTAATACAAATGGTCAATTCAACGACCAAAAACGCAATATCGCACATCTAAATAACAGTGAATAAGGAGTGTTTGAGCTTGGTTGAAGAGATGCTCAGCTCGTCACTTTTTGTAGGTAAAATATGAAACTCAATCACGGTTAACTGAGCCTAAACACGCGGGGCAACCGAGTCGCGAATCACCAAACTGCCAGTAGTACTTAATGCCTTAGCTTGCTCAGTATCACCGACAATTTTCAGAATCGCCTTTTGCGTCATTTGCTCTAATGGCACGCTGACAGACGTTAGGCTTGGCGTTAGAAACGCTCCAACTTTGCTGTTATCAAATCCAACGATAGAAACATCTTGAGGCAATGAATACCCTAGTTCAGTTAACGCCTTAATCGCACCAATCGCCATGTCATCGTTTTCCGACAAGATAGCTGTGAACGTGGTTTTGCTTTTTACCAGAGCCTGAGCCGTGTGATAACCGCTCTCCATCGTCCAATCACCTTGAACAACTTTGGACTCATCTAATGCAATATCCTGCTTAGTTAACACATCTTGATAGGCTTGGTAACGCAACTTATCTGTCGAAGAACCAGCTTTACCACGGATCACCGCAATCTCTGTATGCCCCTGCTTTATGATGTGTTCCACCATCAAACAAGCACTTTGATAATGATCGGTAGTAATAGCATGCTCAGGCTTCGACGGCATTTCTCGGTTGAGTACCAGAATCGGTGTGTCAGTGCTTTCGATGATCTTTGCAATCTCGCTTTCGGTTAAGCATTGCGGATAGATGATGATGCCCGCGCACTTCATATCCAGCAGGAAGTTGATCGCCTTTCTTTCGTCTTCTGCGCTGTGTTTACCATCGGTGATCACCAGTTGGTGATTCGACTTTTCGCTATAAGAGGCCGCGTGATACATCAAGGAAGAAAAGTAAGGGCCATTGAACAACTCATTAGTGATTACAAAGCCGATGAAGTTGGTCTTCTTGGTCGCCAATTGCTGGGCCAACAAGTTCGGTCGATAACCTGTTTCTTGAATCGCATCAAATACCTTTTTCACCACATCTGGCCGCACGATGTTCTTGCCATTTAAGACACGAGAAACGGTCGATTTAGATACGCCTGCGCGGTTTGCGACGTCAAGCATGGTTACCATTCGCTTCTTTTCCTTTATAAAAAATTAGCCGACATAGGCCGACTAATTCATTGCAAAATGACAGCTCACAGTTCACATAACTGCGCTGGGGAATGCATTCTAAATAGTGGCACCGTTAGATGCAATCACGCCTTTATACCACTCAAATGACTTCTTGCGCTTGCGTTCTAGTGAGCCAGATTGATCGTTGTGCTTATCTACGTAAATGAATCCGTAGCGTTTTTTCATCTCGCCCGTGGTGAACGACACTAAATCGATACAGCCCCAAGGGGTATACCCCATCAAATCAACACCATCAATCGCAACGGCTTTTTTCATCTCTTTGATGTGGTCGCCAAGGTAAGCAATGCGGTAGTCGTCATTAATGCTGCCATCTTCTTCAATGCTATCAACAGCGCCAAAACCATTCTCGACGATGAACAATGGCACTTCATAACGTTCATACAGAGACGCTAAACAGAAACGCAAACCTGTTGGATCAATTGGCCAGCCCCAATCGCTCGACTTGATAAACGGGTTATCGACCGAATTTTCATGACCGCCGTCCATCGCCTCTTCAGTCGACTGATACGAAGAAGAATCCAAGGTATTCGACATGTAGTAGCTAAAGCCTAAGTAATCGGCTTTACCTTCTTTTAAGATCTGCTCATCTTCAGGCTGCATTTCGATATTAAAGCCTTTGATAGCCCAATCACGCTTGGCGTAACTTGGGTAGTGACCACGAACCATGACATCAGAGAAGAAGTAACGATCACGCATCGCTTGCTGCGCCACCATAATGTCTTCTGGCTTTGAAGAACGAGGGTAGAAAGGCACCATCGCGCACATCGCACCGATCTGAAGATCTGGGCTGATCTCATGACCTTGCTGCACCACCAAAGCACTCGCAACAAACTGATGGTGAACCGCTTGGTACATGGCTTCTTGAGGCTTTTCGCACTGTGGGAACTTCACGCCAGAGCACAACCAACCGAAGATGTCTGCCGAAGTGTTCATCTGGTTATTGATCTCGTTAAACGTCATCCAGTACTTCACTTTGTGCTGATAACGCTCCATCACCGTGGTCGAATACTTAACAAAAAAGTCGATCACTTTACGGTTCATCCAGCCGCCGTATTCTTTGGCTAGATGGTAAGGCATTTCAAAGTGGCTCAGCGTCACTACTGGCTGAATATCGTATTTCAGAAGCTCATCAAATAGGTCATCGTAAAACGCTAAACCCGCTTCACACGGCTCAGCTTCATCGCCATTTGGGAAAATGCGCGTCCAAGCGATACTGGTACGGAAACACTTAAAGCCCATCTCAGCGAATAACTTAATGTCTTCTTTGTAGCGATGATAGAAATCCACTGCGACTTGATTGGGGTAGTTTTCGCCATCAATCACACCATCGGTGATTCGACGTTGTACACCATGAGCGCCCGCTGTTAATACATCAACAACACTGACACCTTTACCATTCGCATCCCAGCCGCCTTCTAGTTGATGTGCTGCAACCGCACCACCCCATAAAAAATCGTTCGGAAATTCATTGTTCATACCATTACTCGCTACAAGTTATTCGTAAAAAAGATCAGGATTAGAGAGCTCATTGCAACTCTGAAACCGGTTTCAACAAAAGCAAAGATACAGATTGAAACCGGTTTCAGCAATAAGTAAAAGATCTTTTTTGATCGAACTACAGACTAATCAAAAGCCTGCATTACGATCAATGCTGCTCAAAATACTGGTCGTGTTGTGATTTAGCTGATTGGTCTTGAGTGCCAGGATAGAACTGGACGAGGGTCTGATCGGCTAGTGTGAGGTGAATCCAACCCTCTTTGACTTTCAGCCAATTGGTGCCGCTTGTCTCATAGACGATAGGAAAGCTACCCCAACCTGATTCTGATATTTTCAGCTCTTGAAAGCGATTGATCAAGGGGAGTTTATTGCTGTTGAAATTAGCATCGGAGTAAACCAGCAGAGGCTCGATAGCATCGGTTGGCTTAAACGTATAACAACTGATAGAGGCTGAAGTGCGATCAAACCATTGGTAAGGCTGCGCGCCGGTTAAATCATAAACGGTGCAGTCATTGAACTTAATGGCCCACTCTTGGTGAGCTTTAAAGCCGAGATAGCCTATTGGCTGTAATGGTTCAGGCTGAAAGTCAGTCTTTGGCTCATAGACCGGTTCTGAGGTAGCACATCCCATAAGCCCAAGACTAAAAAGGAAAGTCACAGCAAGCTTCATCATTGTCATACCTCAGTTCCGTTAGTAGATGAGTAACTCAATTAAGTCTCTACATTAAACGGTAAGTTCCAAACGATTACCATCCGGATCGAGTACACAGCTCTCATAATAGCCATCACCTGTTCTTCTTGGGCCATCTAAGCGTTCATAGCCGTCTTCGACCAAGCGTTGAGTCAGTTGATCGACCGCTTGTTCCGACCCTAATGAAATCGCCATATGAATGAAGCCTGTGAACTGGTCATAAATGTCACCTTTCGATTCAGGCACAGAATCCATTTCCATGATCTCTAAACGACTTCCCGTTTCAAACGAGAGGAAGTATGAAGAAAACCCTTTAGTTGGGTTGTGATATTTTGAGTTCGATGTCGCGCCGAAATAATCTTCATAAAATCGCTTCAGCACGTCGAGTTTTTTGGTCCAAATTGCGATGTGTTCAATCTTCATTTTGTTTGCCTAAGTTTGATGTCTAACGCTAGATTACTCATCAAATAAAGAACAATAAACAGAACGAAATTCATCGAAATTGTTCCTGATTAACGGGCTCGATTTTATGTCCATAACTGCACAGTATTGGCATCTATGTTTGTGTAATAGTTATCTTTCCTCCATAGTCAGGTTTTACACAATCTGAGATTCAAACTGTGAGCTTTTTAAAACTGATACTACTTGCGGCTATATGGGGAGGCTCGTTTCTTTTCATGAGAATGGCGGCCAATCCATTAGGGCCCGCAGTCTTGATTGAAGCGAGAGTGCTGTTTGCTGCCATCACTCTATTATTGGTCTCTTTCTATTTGAGAAAGAAATTGTCGTTCAATTCACATGCTAAGCACTTCTTTATTCTTGGGTTGTTCAATACTGCGGTTCCCTTTTTACTTTTCGCTTATGCCGCACAAACACTGAACGCCTCGACACTCGCCATCTTGAACTCCACCGCGCCAATATGGGCAGCAATCATTGGTGCGATATGGACCAAAACAACACTCGAAGCGCGAGTTCTATTGGGGCTTGGAATTGGGGTCACGGGAGTTGGTGTGTTAGTCGGCTGGGATGCGATGAACATTGGTCGTGAGGCTGTACTTCCTATTTTTGCTGCGGTGATGGCGGCCTTTAGTTACGGAATCGCATCGAACTATACAAAACAAGCACCTAAAGTTGAGGCCTTCAACAATGCTCATGGCAGCATGTGGGCGGCCGTATTCATCGTGTTGCCATTTGTCTTTTTTATACCGATGAGAGAAGCTCCGGACCTGACCATCACCACATCGGTGATCTTACTAGGCGCAGTATGTACAGGGCTTGCTTACCTGCTTTACTTCAATCTCGTATCGGAATTGGGTGCGCCTTCGGCTCTGTCTGTGACCTTCTTGATTCCAGTATTTGGCATCTTGTGGGGCAACCTATTCTTAGGCGAAGCCATTGGCCTGAACACCATTTTTGGCTCTGTTCTGGTTATTACCGGCACCATGTTAGTGACAGGCATGACGCCAACTAAAATGATAGAGAGCGCCAAACAGAAACGAGCAGCAAGAGCGGCTCGTTAATCGGTCATGTATTGTTGAATCTTGTTTCGCAACCACTGGTGGGCCGGGGTTAAATCGGTTCTCTTATGCCAGATCATGTACTGCTGTATCGGTAAGATTTCAAAGGGCTGATCAAGCACTTGAAGCTGGAAAGGTTCAGCAAATTTATTGGCAAAATCACGCGACGTACTGCCGACACAATCTGAGCCCGATACCAGTACACACATGGTCATCAGCGAATCACACTCAGCACTGACCTTTCTCTGTTTCAATGGCAATTGGCTTTGTTGCGTAATTCAATGGAACTAA
>NZ_AJZD02000222.1 GCF_000272105.2 Vibrio splendidus 12E03 | reverse complement strand
GAAACCAATGTTGGGCATATTTTTGATACCGGCTTATTGCTTGAAGAAGAGATGGACAGTCTGAAAGTGTTGGGCGGTATTGGGGATACGACGGCCACGTTAAAACAATCGGCATCGATGCACGCTGCAAAATTGCATCAAGAAATCAACACGCTGAAATCCATGGGGCTGATTGGCTTCAAGTTGATGGCGGCGCTCACGGGCATGTTGCTCATTTTTGGCGCGGTGTTGCTGTTTTTCAACATCGCCACTCGTTTAATTTAAAAAGGAAACATCATGAAAAAGACAATGAAACTACGCTCTACTCGTTTAGGTCGCAAACAACAAGGCGCGGCCATCATGGACAATCTCATTGCGGTGGGGTTTGTGGCG
>NZ_AJZD02000221.1 GCF_000272105.2 Vibrio splendidus 12E03 | reverse complement strand
AAAAGCCTCCCATACGGGAGGCTTTTTTGTTGGGGAAAGTCATGACCGGTTAAAAGGATCATTGAGATCAATCGCTTTTGGGATTAATCTCTTTCCCTAGATGTGAAAAAACCACCCTGCAAGGTGGTTTATTTCGGAATACTTAAACGATTGAAGCCCGTTAAGTCCTTTCATGATAGCCATATCGTTAAAGCACTTCAAGTACTCCTGCACTCTGTTTGGATTCAAGATGTTTTGGACAGAGCGACGCGCATCAGCCACCGACCAAGGGATATTCCAAAGGTGGCATGGTAAAGGCACTAATCAGAACTAAGCAAACGCTCGATAAATCCGCCCCTTGTAGCTGCTAGAGGGGATAAGCGGGAAAGGAATAAATGATTAGTGTTGTGAGACCGGAATGGGGGCGTAAAGCCTAACTCACAGCGCAGGGCAGCCCGAAAGGGTAAGAGACAAATCCCAATCTGAAAGCGACCATAGAGATACCCAAATCACTCATAAATTTGAGTCGAAATGGGTAGGGGTCGGCGCAGCCGAAAGGCTTAGAATTTTATGTGCGTGTACCCTTTTATGTTCTCATCCTATACCGCTCGGCACAGTGTGTGAGTAAGCGCAGCGTCCGAACACCGAGCAAGCGGAAAGCCACTTAATGCCAATCCTTGGCACTGTCACCGTATCTCTATCTTCATTCTTCTTTAGCTCATTTTTTATGCTACTCTAATCACGCGCTTTTGTTTTAAGCCAGCATACA
>NZ_AJZD02000220.1 GCF_000272105.2 Vibrio splendidus 12E03 | reverse complement strand
AGCGTATTGCCCTATTCAAACCACCATAGGCAAAGAGGTATCTCGTTTTCTTGATGGTCTTAAAAAAATGTATCAGCGCGGTTTTGAATATCAACCGTCTGAGGTTGGTGAACTTTCTCTAACCAATAAGGTAGTTGTTCAGGGGAACCAAGGGCGACCACTTAAAGCTATCTGGAAAGCGAAAGACGAAAACAAGCAGGTTCGAACACATACCCAAGAATTACACGGAGCAACGAAAAAGCCTTTCGACTTTCATTATGTTTGGGTTGCTGAATGTCCTGCGAATGAAAACGGTGAGCCAAATCCACACGTTCATATTCTATTGAATTACCACGTGCCTAAAGAGCATTTTCAAGGGTGGGCGAAACGTGTTGAGCGCCTTTGGGGGCATGGTATGGCTAATCTCCAACGTATTCAGCACAAAGAAGCGGCGGCGGGTTATCTCATCAAAGCAATTGGTTATGCCGCTAAAGGTGGTAATGCTGACCAAGGGTTGATTAAAGGTAATCGCTATAACATTGCTCGTTGCAGTCGAGCCCCTGAGTGGGAGGCGTTGGCAAGCTTTGACGTTTCCAATATGACGGGAATTATCAAAGAGTGTGGGTATCGTTTAGAGCAATGGAAAGCTCCAACCAAGCGCGAAATTGCTCGCAAGAAAGCCAAAAAAGAAGAGGCCAAAAAAGCCATTGCTATCAATAAAAAAGCTAAAAAGGTCGGGGCAGTCGTCAAGCTAAATAGACTCATAAAGCAGATAGATAGCGAAATTCGAGCACAAAAGGAACGTTTAAGCAGTCGCGGCGTGTTTGCCAGTTCAGATAATCAATTTTCGATTAGCTTTGAGGGCGAGGACTGCGAACAAAAAGCTAATCAATTCTTAGAGTGGGCGGCAGGGGCTAGAGGTTGGAGTATGACGACAGAGGATGCGTATCTAGATGATATACGCCTTGAAGCAAAAGACCGTTACCAACAAGAGTTTAAGCGTTGGCAAGTCAATCAAGCTAACTGGTTAAGTCTGCTCAATCAGGACTTGCCGCCAATACCAACTTATGAAATTCAACAAGAGCTACTCGGTCAGGCCATGAACGAAGTAGAGCAATACTATCGACAACAGGTAATCCAATGACGGAAAAAACAATACAAAGCGAAACCACTCGTTTACTGAATGAAATGGATTCGGAGTCGCAAGCGTATAAGCCCCCGATGGGCTTCGGTTTCATTAAGCCTTGGCTAGTGAAAACCATTTGGCTTTTTAAAGCCTTTAACCAACGTCTAAACGCATTAGAAAAGGAAAATAGCTAATGGAAAATGAAAACGAAATCTTAGGATATGTAGTGTGCTCGACTTGCTTAACACCAAAGGCAATCAAGCAAGGTAAAGGGAAACGTTCGGCTTATGTTCATGGTCGTTGTGAGTGTGGCCCTGATACTCGTACAGGCAAGGCAATGCAAGCAGAAATGAATGCCTTTAAATCACTTGAAGAAGTGCAATCAGATATCGAAAAGCTCAAAGCTCCAAAGCCAGAGGCTAAACCGATTGTCAATCAAGGGGAATTTAAACCCAATCCAGAGCCAACACCGAAACCCAATACAGATACGGAATCAAAGCCAATCGGAACGGCGGCGTGTGTGGGTATTGGTGCTCTTATGGGGTTGGTGTTTGGTGGTCTAGTTAAAACAATCAAAGTGGTGGCGTAAATGGAAAACGAATTAGAAGTAAATGAAATTGAAGTGAATGAAGATGTGCACACAACGGAAGATGAAGCGGCACTGCTTCAACAGTTAGGTGATGAGCAAGATTTTGACCCTAGTACCGCTGATATTAAACAAGCGGATAATGCGCAAGCTCTAGCGCAAGGCTCAGCGTCTGTAATGGCAATTCTTGGTGTGTCTGAGCAATTGCTAAAACAGTTTGGACATAAAGACTTTGCTATTGACCCATCACAGGCAGAAAGCGTGGCAAGTACGGCAGCACCTTTGTTTGTGAAATATGGCGGTGAAATGCCCCCATGGTTAGCAGCCTACAAAGAAGAGTTTGCATTTCTGGTCGCGGCGGGTTCATTAGGCTTTACGTCATTCCAACAAATCAAAATGCTTAAGGCATCCGATGCGGCGAAAGAAATCACTCAATCGGAAGAGGTAACAGATTCCGCGGAGGAAGCACAATAAATGCAGCCAATTAACCCAAATAATGCCCTTAAAAATGGTCATGTGTTTGCGGTTGGTATGAGTGGCAGCGGGAAAACATCCGCTGCCAAAAAACTCTTTATCAAAGATACTGACCAAGTGGCTATGTTTGACCCAATGGGCGATTACAGTGGAAAGCTTGCAGGGCGTGTGGTGCGCGGGTATTCCAATATTAAAGAGTTTGCCGCCGCACTGATTGCAGGTCGTAAGACAAAACAAGGCTTTAAGATTGCCTATCAACCGACTCACGAAACCACAACCAAAGACTTTGATAAGTTTTGCCAAGTGGTTTGGGCTATGGGGAATGGTAAGCACAAAAAACCGCTTAAAATCATCTGCGAAGAGGTTGCGGAGCATAGCGAAAATGCAGGTAAAGCAACGGGCTATCATGGCAAAATATTGCGCTTAGGCCGTAAGTTTAACCTGCATACTATTAACCTGTTTCAACGTGGTCAGGAAGTTTCAAAGACCATTATCGATAACTGTCAGCATGCCTGTGTGATGATGCAAAAGACCAAGGCTAGTGCTGTGTATTTGGAAAAAATGACCGGAATCCCTGCAAGTGATATCGAAAAACTTGATCCACTTGAGTACCTATTACAAGACGGTAAAGCGTTCAAGAAAGGGGTGATTAAGTGGTAAATTGTGACACAAAGCCCATTTATTCCGAATCGATTCCCAATAACTATTAGGAATCGATTCCCAATAGCCTGTTTAAGTAAAAGCCGCCTAATGTTGGGCGGTTTTTTTTATAGGTAAAGAAATGGCAGGTTTTACACCGAAGAAACTCGCGGTTATTGCTCTTGTAGCATCCGTTGTGGCGGCTGGCGTGGTTTGGGCTTCAAACAACGTTGACGCTGTTGAAGATACCATCGGTTAAGGGAGTAATTATCAATGTCTGCTCCAACTAAACTCAATTCCTTCACGGGTGCGGATTACGGCGAGAAAGCAACGCTGACTATTCCGATTGGTCCTACTTATGAAGAAATCTTTCTTGAGACCAACCTTGCGGCTGCACAATTGCGCCGTATCACGCTGACACTGAATGCAGATGAAATCATTGTTTTAGATGGTGAGTTCATCAAGAAGTTAGAAGCGTACAAAGGTCTGACTCAGGTAGATGGCTTCTTCACAATCCCACTGTCTGATATCACAGCAAAAACGAAAAACGGCGTTCGTTACACAGGTCTGGTAACGGAAATGGGCGATAACATTACGCTAGAAGTAGAAATTGCTTCTACCTCTCAAGCGAATGCACCCAAGGTTCAATTGCAAGCATGGGCGACCGTTTCAGCGCGTCAACCTGCACGTGTGGTTGTGCCAAAAATCAAAAAGCAAACCATGCAAGCAAGCTCTACAGAAAATGAGTTTCTTGATCTTGTTTCGGGCCCGCTTCAACTGGTTCGCCGCATGCACTTTTTAAGTGATGAAATTCATACACTGCAAATCTACCGTGACTTTGTGAAGGTCTTTGACTCTTCACGAGCTTTGGAAGATATGCGAGCAAAACGCAATCGCCGTTTTTGGCAAGCGGGCTGCTTCCATTTCGACCCAATCATGCGCGGCTTTTACATTGATGAACTGTTTCCAACGGCACATAGCTCGGAGCTTAAGTTCACAGTGAAAACCAATCAGCCTGTCGGCTCTATTCCAATTATTGTTGAGTCAGTGGAAGTTGTTCGCCCTGATTTAGTGTAGGGGGTGACTTTTGGCTTTTTGGGATGATTTAACCGATTTTGGGTCTGGGCTTTTGGATGATGTAGGTGAAGGTATGGGTAACTTGATTGATACCGCTACCAAAGACGACTCATCGAAAAACGCAGGTACGACTCAGCAACCCCAACAGCCTGTAAAAGATAATCATGGCAACGCGGTGACAGGCTCACCGCAGCCCCAAACGACTGACAAAACATTGTTGTATGTCGGTGGCGGTTTGGGTGTCGCGTTATTGCTTACGGTGTTGGTTATTGCAGTGAAAAAGTAAGGGGGAAGTATGCCATTAATTGTGCTTCTTCCTCTGGTTGCGGGCGGCGTTGGATTTGGGGCGGGCTTTTGGTCTGGTTCAGGTGCAACGAAATTATTAAAAGTCGCGGCGGTAAGTGGCGGCTGTTATGTGGCTTATCGAGTCATTAAGGGGGGCAAATGATACCGGGTATCGGCGGCGGTTTAAGCGCGGGCGGTTCTATGCCTATCAGTGCCGGAGGTGGTTCGGCTGGCCCTAGTGAGGCAACAGGGACTAACTCGATTGGTGGCATTCGTAATGGTGCTATCAATTTTGGTGGGAGTGCGGGGCAAAGCCTTGCTCAAAACCTGCCGTTTGTCTTGTTGGCTCTTGGTATTGCGTGGGTGGCGTTTAAAAAATGAATTTCATGTTAATTAAACCTACTCGCGCTGACATCAAAGCACAGTTTGCCCTGATTAAATCCGCATTTAACGGGGTGCATTGTGCCAAGGCTGAATATCAATTTTGTTGTGAAGCAGTCAGTAATAAACAGGCGAGCTTTTACCACTTAAAAGGTGCGGGTGTCTCTGTTCGTTTTGTTGGTTTGGTTACCAGTGATAACGAGTATTTAATTTTGGCTATGACAGGCAAGGGGTTAGTGAAAGCGGCTCCTTGCATTATTGAGGCGGTGAAGTCTCAAGGTTATCGCTCAATTAAATATCACACGGTGCGCCGTGGGATGGAACGCATCCTTAAAGCTTTTGGTTTCGTTGTTGCAGATAAGACAGAGCATGAATCGGTTTTATCACTCACATGGGAGGGGTGCTAATGGGTGGCGGTGGCAGTAGTTCAAGTAAGAACGTTACAAACACAACCAACACTAGCGGCACCAGTGCCATTAGTGGGGATAACCTTGGTGTTGTTATTTCTGGTGTTAACGGCAATGTCGGTAATATTTCAGTGACTGACCATGGTTCGGTTAAGGCAGCAACAGAAATCGCAAAAAGCGCGATGAACAGCAATAGCGCTGCTATGAAAGAAGCGGCTCGATTGGGTTCTGATGCGCTTAAAGCCAACGAAAAGGCGATTGATGAATCATTAGGTTTTGGGCGTGATGCTCTCAAGTCAAACGAGAGCGTGAGCAAAGAAGCCCTTAAATCAAATGAAAGTGTTAGCAAAGAAGCAATTAAGGCTAATCAAGAATCGCTTAAATCTGCTTTGAGTTCTGGTCAAGAGTCCCTATCAAAGGCTCTCGATTTTAGTCGTGACTCAATGAAAGAAAACAGCGTTGTGAGTCAAAAGGCAATGGACAATATGCGACAGAACAGCGCAGATACAACGTCCGCAATTAAAGCCATGGCTGCACAGTCGGGAGAGAACGCCCGCGCTGCTCTGGTTATGGCAGAAAATACCGCTTCACGCAGTCAAACAGGCAGTGCTGGCGAAATGTCAAAAGTTGCGATTGCAGTTGCAGTGGCAGCAGGTGTGGGAATGGTCGCAACGGCCTTTAAGGGGGCTAAATGAAACAGCTAACCTTACAGGCTAATGAAGTTAAACGTTTTGGTGTGGGTTCTGATAAGTGGCTGATTGTCCGTGAATCTCAAGAGTACCTCTATGTTCGCAGTGATAACGGCGAGCAAATTCGTGTTGATGCGGGAGATACGTTAGATATTGAAAGCTTTAAAGAGCTTGAAATTTCTAACCCTCATGCAGCGTCAATTCGAGTGGTGTACCAACTCACTAAACGTGATCTAAAAACCACCCCACCTGCACAGGTGAAGTTTGCTCAATCGTTGGCAGTCAGTGAGATTCGTTCAATCGTGACCACTCGACAAGAAACGGCGCAACGCTTTATCAGTCGTGACCATTTGCTTATTAACCCTAATGAAAAGAAACGTTTGTTCAATGCCTCAGTTACACGACTAGAGGCGATTATCCAAAACGTTAGCGATACGGAAGTAGAAGCGATGATTGGTGATAGCAATGTTTCTGCCGTGGTTGGGCTTCCGGTTATGGGGGACAGACAAGCCCCCGCAGGAATTACGATTACGGGTGGTGGTGAGCTCTGGGCGTACAACAATTCTAATCAACCTTTAAAACTGGCAATGATGGAGGTTCACCGATGAGCCACATCATGCCCCGTCGAGTGGTCGTGAAATACGACCCACTCACGGAACACCTTCAAAACCTACAGCCTGAGCAAGTAGACGCATTGGAAATGATGCAAGGCGTTTACAGCAATCAGGTGGCATTAAGTGCGGCGGTTGTATCTATGCAGCGTCACGCTTTCGATTCAGATAATGACGTTCACGAACTGGCAGATAGTGTGGCAGCAAATACGCTCCCTCGCTTACAGGACGTAGCGGAAGAAATGGAGAAAG
>NZ_AJZD02000219.1 GCF_000272105.2 Vibrio splendidus 12E03 | reverse complement strand
GGCTTTGTTTCCTAATTCGAGTTCAGGTACAAACTCGCCTAATAAGGATAATTGTTAGGCGCTCACTATCGTTTTAGGCATACCTAGCCCAGTGAGCTTGTTTAACGCTTTTATCATGGCGTAAGTCTCACCAACCTGTGCATTGTAGTTTCTTAAACTTAATTTTCTTCACACGGAACATCGCCGTCTCTGAGAGCGAACGTTTATGGTAGCCGTACTTCTTTTTCCAATGCTTATTTGAACCATATAGCTTCTGACAGCCGACCGCTAGATTGCGGGGATGACCTTGCTCCCAGAAGGCTGCGCCTTCCCTCGGTGGAATAAGCGGAACAGCATTTTTTACGCGAATAGCTTCGTAGCACAACCTTGTGTCGTAAGCACCATCGCCAGATATCTCATTGATTCTTCGGCGGGTCTGTTTGAGTAAGTTTGGAAGTACTTCTCCATCGCTTACATTCGATAAACTTAATTCAGCGGCAATGATTTCATGCGTGTTTGTATCGACCGCTAAATGTAGCTTTCTCCAGACTCGACGCTTCCCGTCTGTGCCATGCTTTTTGATTTTCCATTCGCCTTCGCCGTCGACCTTCAGGCCTGTCGCATCAATGGCTAAATGCTGGATAGCTCCTTTCGTTTTGGGCTTGAACGTGACGTTGACCGTTTTGGCTCGCTTACTAATACATGAATAATGAGGACATGACAACGGCAATTGAGCAAGCTTGAAAACAGAATTGATGAATTCTTGCAGACCTCTCAACGGCATTGAAAATACTCGTTTGACCATAAGAGCCGTCGTAATGGCTAAGTCACTAAACAAACGA
>NZ_AJZD02000218.1 GCF_000272105.2 Vibrio splendidus 12E03 | reverse complement strand
GAAACGAGTTTTTTCTATGCCACTGAGAGCTCTGCAAGGGTTTATCGACTCAATATTTAGGCTTGCCCATGTTCCATTAAGTTGTCCGCATTACACCTGCATCAGTCGTAGAGCAAAGCAAGTTGAGGTCTCATTTAAGACTAAAGCGAGAGGAGCAATACAGCACCTGGCCATTGATGCAACTGGCCTAAAGGTTTATGGCGAAGGTGAATGGAAAGTC
>NZ_AJZD02000217.1 GCF_000272105.2 Vibrio splendidus 12E03 | reverse complement strand
AACACCAATATGCACCTTATCGTGGCCAAGCTTGGGTTGTGCGCGGTAGGTCTTAAACCAGATGTCCCACACAGATAAAAAGAAGCCAAAGTTTGAGTGGGTTTCTTTCACGATAACCGAGTGATGAACGCGGTGCATGTCTGGTGTCACAATCACTTTTCTCAATCGCTTATCGAGCCATAGCGGAAGACGTGCATTACTGTGGTTAAACATAGCGCTGGCATTAAGAACAATTTCAAAGATCACGACAGCTATGACAGGCACACCAAGTGCGATCACCAAACTCACCTTGATGAGCATTGAAAGAATCATCTCAATAGGGTGAAAGCGCGTTCCGGTTGTGACATCAATATCTAGGTCCGCATGGTGAACTCGATGTAGCTTCCACAACCAAGAAACACGGTGAAACACCAAGTGCTGCAGGTAAATGGCGCAATCCAAGAGCAATACACAGATCAGAATGGTCAGTTCTTTCGGAAGTGACAGGGTATTGAACAAACCCCATTGGTTTTCTTGTGCGATGACCGCCGCTTGAAATGCTGCGATAGGAATTAGAGTAGCCAATAGAAAGCTGTTCAAAGCAACCAACGCAAAGTTGTTTCCCCACCGAAACCATTTACTTTGAGTCAGTGTTTTACGTGGAAAACGGTATTCCCAAAGCGAACACAGTCCGAAAACGACAATAAAACAAACAAGGCGAAGCAGTGATGGGTCTTGCATGGGAATTCCTTCTATCATTCTAGGAACACTGTAAGTACAATCGTGCCACTTTTCTAGATTTATCGTTATTGTCCATGAGAATCCACGCTTTTCACCGTTTATATCAACACCGTTTGTCTCTTTCTACCAAGCCGTTTAACGCGCGCGGGTGTAAAGTGGTCCGATGTGAGTTCTGCAAAATCAAACAAGACAGCTGTATCTGTGAACATCAACCAGACGTAAATACGAACGTCGCGACCATGTTGATCTTATCGGACAATGAAATACTTAAGCCAAGTAATACCGGCCGTTTAATCCTTGATACCGTTAAAGACAGCTATGCCTACCTTTGGCATCGTACTGAGCCAAATCAAGAGATGCTTGATGTGCTGAAAGACGATAAATATCAGCCAGTCGTGGTCTTTCCTGAAGATTATACCGATGACAAATCGCGCGTGGTTGCAGACCTTGGTGAGATGCGAGATTCGAACAAGACGTTGCTGCTGATTTTTATTGATGGCAGTTGGCGAGAAGCGCGACGTATCTTCCGTCGTTCAGAGTATCTGCAAGATTTACCCGTGTTGTCGATTGAACCAGAATCGGTTTCCCAATATATGATGCGTAAGTCAGACAACGAACAACATCTTTCGACTGCAGAAGTGGCGAGCTTGGTTTTGAAACAGGCAGGTGAAGAGCAGGGCGCTCAGACTTTACAGCTGTGGTTTGAGACATTTCGCGAAAGCTACATGCTAAGTAAGACGCGTTATAAGTCCGATCCAACCAAACCAAGCCTGAACGCTTTCATAGAGCACACTAAAAATGAGACGTCACTCTAACCTTTAACCGCTTTGTGCTGACTTGTTGTTCAAACAGATTCGAACACGAGATAAGTTTGTCATCTATCACGGTTTGTAGGGGGAGTGTTATGGATAATGCTCCTTAGTTGTTTAATTTAAAAATTTTATTTGCCCTAATTTAGGGAAAAATTGGAGAGATTTCATGTATTACGGCTTCGATGTTGGCGGCACAAAAATTGAGTTTGGTGCATTCAATGAGAAACTTGAGCGAGTAGCAACAGAACGTGTTCCAACACCAACAGACGATTATCAATTACTGCTTGATACGATTGCTGGTTTAGTTAAAAAATACGACAGCGAATTCTCTTGCGAAGGCAAAATCGGCCTTGGTCTTCCTGGCATGGAAAACGCAGACGACGGCACAATGCTGGTTGTTAACGTACCGGCTTCAACAGGTAAGCCACTACGTAAAGACTTAGAAGCGCTGATTGGTCGTAGTGTAAAAATCGAGAATGATGCGAACTGTTTTGCGCTTTCAGAAGCATGGGATGACGAACTTAAAGACGAACCATCAGTTGCGGGCCTAATTCTAGGTACTGGCTTCGGTGGTGGTTTAGTTTATGAAGGCAAAGTTTTCTCTGGTCGTAACCACGTTGCAGGCGAGTTAGGCCATATGCGTCTTCCTATTGATGCATGGTTCCACCTTGGCGACAACGCACCGCTATTAGGTTGTGGTTGTGGTAAAAAAGGTTGTTTAGACAGCTACTTATCAGGTCGTGGCTTCGAATTGATTTATGAGCACTACTTCGGTGAGAAGAAGAAAGCGATTGAAATCATCCAAGCGTACAACGAAGGTGAAGTAAAAGCGGCTGAGCACGTAGATCGCTTCATGGAGCTATTGGCTATCTGTTTTGCGAACTTGTTTACGGGTCTTGACCCACATGTTGTCGCACTGGGTGGTGGTCTTTCAAACTTCGAACTTATCTACGAAGAAATGCCAAAGCGTATACCTAAGTACCTACTGTCTGTAGCGAAGTGTCCTAAGATCATCAAAGCAAAACACGGTGATTCAGGCGGCGTTCGTGGGGCTGCATTCCTTAACATTAAGTAATCGTAACTTAGCGTTAAGCTAGCTAGGGTTAGATAGTTAAAAAGAACAAATAAAAATGCCGCAACCTCTTTCGAGATTGCGGCATTTTTTATTGTTCAGTGTTTTCTTTAGCTCTTATATCTGACTGCAAACGAAAAGCTAGAGATAGGAAAAAGAGCCAGAGGGCTTACTTCTTCTTTTTACCAACACCAAGGTTGTCTTTTTGCTTCAACGTAAGCTTAGTAAAGCCAAGCTTGCGGAAGTAGTTGTCTTGGTAGTTGCGAACCGCTTTAGTATCAGAAATCAACTCGAGCTGTTGCTCAGTTTTTAGATACTCAGAGATATCGATGCCTTCAGCTGCAGCAACAGCTTCTTGGATCGTGCGGTGTTCTTGTTTTGAAAACAGTAACTCTTTGTCTTCGTCTTTGTAAGTGTACAGAATGGTACGAGCCATGGTGCTCTCCAATAGAATTTTTACTTTGGGCGCACTCTACATAAAAACCGTACGTCGCTCAAGGTAATGGTAATAAATCTTAAGATTAACTTAGTTAATGGGTTACTTATTAAGGTTTGCTCAGAAATATAAAAGCCCCTTGTGACTACACCATCGCGTAAGGGGCTTCGGACGTCCCAACTTTAGTGTAATCAACACACCCTAGGCAGTGCTATTAATTAAACACGACCTTGCAGAGGAATGATCGTCACTGTCTCGCCAACTTTCACGGTATCAACCGCAGGTGAGATCTCGATTAAGCAGTTCGCTTCGCTCATTGAACGCAGAATACCCGAACCTTGCTTACCTGTCGTTTTCACTTCAAGCACGCCTGATTCATTCATCGAGAACATGCCACGGCTGAACTCAGTACGGCCTTGGCGAGAACGTAGCTGCTCAGTTGCTATCGCGTTCGCTTTCACTGGTGTCCAGTTAGTTTGACCTTGTAGCTTGCGAATTGCAGGTTCTACAAAGTTAATGAACGACACCATCACGGCTACTGGGTTGCCAGGTAAACCGAAGAAAGGTTTATCTTCAATTTTTCCGTAAGCAAGAGGGCGGCCTGGACGCATGTTGATACGCCAGAAGTTAATCTCACCCAACTTATCTAACGCGAGTTTGATGTAGTCAGCATCACCAACAGACACGCCACCTGAAGTCAGAACCATATCGGTTTCAAGCGACGCAGAGTGCAGGACATCCATCATCTTTTGTTCGTCATCTTCAATGATGCCGTAATCAACAATCTCACAGCCTAGTTTTTGAAGCATGCCGATAATAGTAAAACGGTTCGAATCGTAGATAGAGTTTGGTTTTTGATCGCTACCCGGAGCCTGAACTTCATCACCCGTAGAGAACACACCTACTTTTACTTTACGTAGAACAGGGCAGGTACCGAAACCAAGCGACGCCATCATGCCCATTTCTGGTGCTTCGATGCGTGTGCCACGTGTAAAGACAGGTTGCCCGATTTCTAAATCTTCACCCGCCATACGGACATTTTGTCCAGCCGAGATTTTAGCATCAGGGAAGCTAACTTTGTCGCCTTCTTGAACGGCTTGTTCACGCATGACGACTACGTCAACGCCTAGAGGCATTGGGGCACCCGTCATGATCTTAACCGCTTCACCTTGTTGAACAGTTTGCTCATAGCTGTGACCCGCCATAACTTCAGCAACGATGTTGTAGCTATCAAGATCTAAATCTTCACTACGAATTGCGTAACCATCCATTGCGGAGTTGGTGTTCTGAGGAACGTTGATTGGTGAAATTACATCTTCAGCCAATACTCGGCCATAGCCTTGCACTAATTCAACACTCTCTGCCAAATCGATCGCGTCAATGCTATCAACAATCTTTTGTTGGCCTTGAGTAACCGTTAGGCCAGCAGGAGAGAAAGAATCACAACAAACAACTGGAGTGTTGTCTTTTGAAGATGCACACGAAGCGACTTTATTTGTTTTCGAAGTAGAGTCGAACGACTGAGCATAATCGATAATGAAATCACGAATCGCCTCTAAGTCGCTGATTGCCATTTGTGGCAAGTCGGATTCAACTTGGTTGTCTGCCGCGATAGCAATAATGTTGTTGTCGTTTGGGTACAACCAAGGTTTGCCCACTTCATCACGGTGAAGCTCGATTTTAGGGAAAGCGATGTTCTTACAGCCTTCAACCAAAATCAGGTCAAGCGTGTTGGTATCAAAGCGAGTCAGCAGGTAATCAAAGTCTGCTTCGGCTTCTGGTGTTTCTGTCATCATTACATGACGGTTACGCGAAGCAATCAGCATTTGGTTCGCACCCGCTTTACGCAAGCGATAGCTGTCTTTACCCGGCTTATCAACATCAAAATCATGGTGAGCATGTTTTAACACGCCAACTTTTAAACCCGCATCCGTCAATATAGGTAGCAAGGCTTCAAGTACGGTCGTTTTGCCTGTACCGCTATAAGCAGCAAAGCCCAATAAAGGAAGGTTAGGGCGTTGTTTTGAATCTTTCATTATTGAAGCGTTCCGAATTGGGTGAGTTCTTCTGGCGTGTTGAGGTTTACAAAGCAGTTAGGTGAGTCGCTAAAATCGACATATTCAGTGACACACTCTTTGTATAGCAAGATGATTTTACGATCACCACGTTCCAAAAACGCTTCTAACCTTGGCAGTACACGTTTGTGGAATAGGGTGAATACAGGTTGCTTAAATTCGCCATCATGCGCGACAAGAATGTCGCTGTCTTCTTTTACTGCAGAGCAAAAACGTTGAACAAGGTCATCACTGATTTGTGGGCTGTCGCAAGGGACAAAGCCAACCCAATCTGTGCTCGCGTTTTTAAGACCAGCATGAATGCCACCCAGCGGACCTGGATAGTCAGGGAAAGAATCAGAAACAACCGGAGCAAATGCTTGGTAACTGTCTAAGTTACGATTGGCATTGATAGTGATGCTGACATCTTGTTGTGACAGCTTGTTTATAACGTATTGAATGAGCGGAGAACCGTTGAGCTCAACGAGTCCTTTGTCTTTTCCGCCCATACGGCTGGCCTGACCGCCAGCCAAAATAACCCAACTAGTTTGCGTTGGAAGCAACATAAATATTCTCTTGTGCTTTGTTCTTTTTAATAACTTGAAGAAGCGGGGATTCAGTCAAAGTGTTGTCTTTGATCCACCACTGCTTCTTACATAAATCGGTTAACGCGTTAGTCTGGTGACTGGTGATGACTAAACTCGCGCCTCTCTGAAGAAGATCTTCGGCCATAATCACCAATCTTTCAATAGATTCTTTGTCTAAAGAAGCACTTGGTTCATCCATAAGCAAGATTGAAGGCTTAAGAATCCAAGCCCGTGCCATTGCTACGCGTTGACGCTCACCACCAGACAGCACAGAGATGTGCTCATCTGCCAAGGTTTCTAAACCTACCATCCTCAAAGCATTAATTATTTGAGCTCGCTTATCTTTTGGGCTCTCTTTGTTAAAGCGAATACCATAAGCGACATTTTGGTACACCGAACCATCAAAAAGATAGGGGGTTTGATGCAGGTAGATGATGTCTTTGAACTTGAGCCTAGGGAATAATTTCTGCTGCCAGCTCTGTGTTGGAGACTGAATGCGGCCAGAGCTCGGCTGAATTAATCCAGACAAGATTTTAAGTAGGGTCGTTTTACCAACACCATTGTCTCCTTTGAGATAAATGGCATCGTTGGGGCCGATCGACAATTCGGGGATGTGGAACAAAACACGCTCTTTGTAGCGCATTGAAATTTGCTGCGTTGTTATTTTTATACTCATGACAGCGTTCCTAAGTTCTTAAATAGCCTTTTCCTCTCACACTGGAAAGGAAAAAGTTAAGGGCTAATGCCAATGCTAATAACACCATACCGAGGGCGACACCTTGAGCAAATGCGCCCTTGTGGCTTTCCATGGCGATAGCTGTTGGGATGTTTCTTGTCATCCCCATAATGTTGCCACCGACCATCATTGAACAACCGACCTCAGTAACGATACGAGAGAAGGCAGCAATGGTTGCAGCCAACAGAGGAAAACGTGTTTCCCAAATCAAGGTACACGCCACGCGAGTGGTTGAAACTCCCAGAGTGCGCGCTGTTTCTACCGCTCGGCGGTCACTGGCCTGCAGAGCGCCGTGCATCATCGCCACGAGGATAGGGAAACAGATCAGCATCTGGCCTAAAATCATCGCCTTTTGGGTGAACAGCAATTGCCAATCACCTAACGGACCAGAGCGAGAAAGCATCATGTACATCAACAAACCAATAACCACAGTAGGGATCGCTTGAAGGGTATTGATCACCGAAAGCAGAGCCCACTTTCCGGGGAACTCGGTATATGCCAATAAAAAAGCCATAAGGATTGCAGGAACAATCACTAATGAGATGGCGGACAAAGATACACTGAAGGATACCGCGACGATCTGCCACAATTCGTGGTCAAAACTCACCAGTAGATTCATTGCATCAATCGTTGTTTGCCATAGGGTCATGAAGTATCTCGTGTGAATCGATAATAGGTTTTTATCGGTAATGACTGATGTTAATCATAGCTGACACAATATATTTGAGCCTGTATTGGCCAGCTATTGTTTTTAAGCGTGCTCATTAACTGAATTTAGTTAAGTGTAGTGTTTGTTGGTTTTGACGACATCTTCAACGCTACGCTTTACTTACAACCAACGACTTATTACTTAGAGCATACTATTCTGCGCTTGCAACAAACAGTTGTTTGCCGTGCAGTTTAAAGTCGTTAATCAGTTTCTGACCTTTAGGGTTAACCAACCAATCACTGAATACTTTCGCTGCTTGGTAGTTAATGCTTGGGTAGCGCTCAGGGTTAACTAGAATCACTTGGTAAGGGTTGAAGAGGTTCTTATCACCTTGGAAAAGGATTTTAAGATCCAGTTTGTTTTGGTAAGCCAACCACGTACCACGGTCTGTCATGGTGTAGCCTTGCATTTCAGACGCCATGTTCAGAGTAGGGCCCATACCTTGACCAACACTGCGGTAGCCACCGAAGTTTGGTTCCATTTTAGTTTGCGACCAAATACCCATCTCTTTCTTATGAGTACCTGAATCGTCGCCGCGAGATACAAACGTCACGTTATTAGTCGCGATCGCTTTAAACACATCTGCCACTGCTTTTTGAGATTCAATTTTCGCAGGGTCATTTTGTGGACCAACGATGACGAAGTCGTTGTACATCAGCTTACGAGGTAAAACGCCGTAACCTTTTTCCACGAAATTAGCTTCTGCTTTTGGTGCATGAGTCATCACCAAATCAACGTCACCATTTTCGCCCATGCGAAGTGATTTACCTGTACCTGCGGCTAGAACATCAACCTTGATACCAGAATCCTTTTCGAACTCAGGTAATAAGTAGTCCAGTAGACCAGAGTGATAAGTACTTGTGGTTGTCGCCAACTTGATATGAGTGGTGTCTTCCGCGCTGCTAGCCGTGTAACTGACGATAGATAGAGCTGCAATAGTTAAGGGAATTGCTTTCATTATTATTATGTCCATTCTGTTATAAATGAATGACATGCCTTCAGTTTTAAAGGGCTCGAAGAAGGGCATGTGCATAAGACGCTAATTGTTGTAATTAGAAATCTACACCTTACAAGCAATCTTAATGCCAATAAATCATGCATCAGATCTCACTAAATTGCTGTTATTTCGCACAAAACTGCGCCATTTACCCCGTTAAAATGAATCAAAACATGAGCTAGGACAAAATGTCGCACATTGCCCCTGTTGGAGAAAGGGTTAATTGGTACACTCTGTCCCAACTTTCCTCACCGGCTAATCATTATGTCTTTACCTAGTTCATCTGCATCCAATCTCAACCCGAACACATTGACTCACTATCAGGCGTTTTCCGTTTTGGTCGTGGATGATGAATTGGGTATGCAGGCTATCTTAAAGAAAGCACTAGGTAAGTTCTTTGGCAAGGTATCAAGCGCAGGTTCGGTTGAAGAAGCTGAAACACTACGTTCTAGCGAACATTTTGATCTCATCGTCCTTGATATCAACCTGCCAGGTCGTTCTGGTATTGAGTGGGAAGAGGCGTTTAACGACAATGACAAACGCGCCGATGTGATTTTCATGACGGGTTATGCTGATCTAGAGATGACCATATCTGCACTTAAGCTTGGTGCTTCAGATTTTATTCTTAAGCCATTCAACCTCGAACAGATGATACAAGCGGTTCTGCGTTGTATGGATAAGCGACTCGACCAAAGAATGCAGTACGCGTTAAAGCGTGATGTTAGTCGTCATATCAAGACCGAATTGATCGGCAATTCAGACAAGACCAAACAGCTCAAACTATTGATCAGTCAATTTGCACCGTCTCGAGCATCAGTTTTAATAGAAGGTGAGTCAGGGACGGGTAAAGAGTTGGTTGCGCGTGGTGTACATGAAGCCAGCAAACGTACCGGACCATTTGTACCAATCAACTGTGGTGCGATTGCCCCGGAGCTTCTCGAAAGTGAATTGTTTGGACACACCTCTGGCGCATTTACTGGTGCGAAGAAAAACCGTGAGGGTCTGTTCAGAGTCGCAAGTGGTGGCACCTTGTTCCTTGATGAAATAGGTGAAATGCCACTGCCAATGCAAGCTGCGTTGTTACGTGTGTTAGAACAAAGAACCATTCGTCCAGTCGGTAGCGAGAAGGAAATTGCCGTTGATGTACGCGTGGTGGCAGCAACCAACAGAAATCTTCAGGAAGAGGTTGATAAAGGGCACTTTCGCCGCGATCTGTTCTACCGACTCAATGTACTTAAGATTGATGTTGTGCCACTAAGAGAGCGCCCATCAGACTTGATTGAGCTTGTTCCATATTTCACTCGTCTATTGTCGAATGAACTTGGCATGCCGGTTCCCAATTGGGCACATGAAGATATCTTGGCGATGAATGAATACGAATGGCCGGGGAATATACGTGAACTTAAAAACTTAGTCGAACGATGCATTCTTTTAGACAAGCCACCAGCACACTATTGGCGCGAGATTAATGGCGATCCGGTACCTGCAAGCATTTCAGTGACGGTGTCACATGGTGCGGAAATACCAAACTTAAATAATGCGGACGCTGCCGAGGGTTACCCAAACACTTGGACACTGAAAGAAGTAGAGAAATCTCATATAGAACAACTCGTGAGCTTCCATGACGGCAATAAATCGGCTGCTGCGAGAGATCTTGGCGTCGCTCGTAAAACCCTAGAGCGTAAATATAAAGATTGGAACACAGAAGGCTCTGAATATGCCGATTAGACGCCATTGGTGGTCAAAGTGGGCGTTCCGGTTCAAAACCATGGTTCGCTATCGCTTATTATTCCTAACATCTGCTCCGATCATTCTTACGTTGTGTGCGCTTGTGGCTATCACACTGTATTGGTCTGTTCATTACACGTGGCAGGGGGCACTGATTGATGTCGATGAGCGCTTAGACGTGGCAGAGAACAGTATTCACTTGATTCAAAATCAGCAGGCATACAACGTTCGTGCGTTTGCTGAGTCTTATAATTTCCGCGTCAAACTCGGGAGTGATATTTCTAAAAAGGATCTCACGCGTTGGGTTTCTGAAAACAAATCTCGCTATGAGCTCGACTTTCTGCGCTGGCGCAGTGTCGAAAGTATGGCAAAGAAACTCGACTATCTAAATTTGACTCACAAGTCTTCGTTTTTCAGCGTCTTAAGCCGTAGCGAACTCAACCATCTCGATCGGGATCTTGCTAAAAAAGCGGAAGTTCCGATGCTTAATGGCCAAGAAGTTGAGACACGCGGATTGGTAAGTCGAACCGTCGTATCCGTAAAAGATGGCAATGATAATGTAATTGGTTTTCTTGATGGTGGGATTTTGCTTAATAACAGCACGCAACTTGTCGACCAAATCAGCAATCTTATCTATCCCCAAAGAGAAGACTTTAATCGTCATGTCGGTACCGTCACGGTCTTCCTTGATGATCTTCGTGTGAGCACCAACGTTCCTTTAAGCAGTGAAGACAGTGTAGGGCGCGCCATTGGTACACGTGTTTCTCATGAGGTTCACTCAAAAGTCTTGAATGAAGGCAAAGAGTGGCTAGATCGAGCGTATGTTTACGATGCTTGGTATATCACGGCTTACCAACCAATCCATGACCAGTTTAATAATGTAATTGGTATGCTCTACACCGGTTATTTGATTTGGCCGTTGATAGAAACCTACTTGACCAACCTTGGCGAAATTAGCATTACCATTGTGTTGCTGTTGCTTGCTTCTGGGTTGATCGTTCACCGTGGTGCTCGGGATCTTTTCGACCCAATTGAAAGAATTCATAAAGTGGTGAAGCTCGTGCAATTGGGTAAAGACAAACGTATCGGTACGTTAGGCTTAGATGACCAACACGAGCTTACTCTGCTCGCCAAACAGTTCGACAAGATGCTAGATCTGCTGCACGAACGTAATCAAGAGATTCAACAAGCGGCGTTAGAACTCGAGTGTAAAGTTCACTCTCGTACCGCCAGCTTGAAAGAGAAAACTGAAGAACTGGAACTGCATATCAAGCTTCTCAATCAAGCCCGAGATAAGCTGGTGGTTAATGAAAAATTAGCAGCGCTCGGTGAGCTCACGGCAGGCATTGCTCATGAGATCAATAACCCAACGGCAGTAATTCTTGGCAATGTTGAACTGATGAAGTTTGAACTCGGTGATGAAGTGGGCCGTGTCGATGAAGAGGTCCACGCTATCATGGAACAGATTGACCGAATTCGAAATATTACCCGAAGCCTACTTCAATACAGTCGACATGGCGGCGTACAAGACGAAATCACGTGGCAGCATATCAATCCAATTGTCGATGAAAGTATTACGCTCGTAAAGACTGGCGCGAAGAAGAAAGGCATCGTATACGTATCACAACTGAACGCTAAAACCTCGGTGGAAGTAAACCGAAACCAATTGCTGCAGATTCTCGTTAACCTACAAATGAACGCGATTCATGCGATGGACGGACAGGGCACGTTAACCATTTCGAGTGAAGATTGGGTTGAAAATGGCGTGTCTCATGGCGCTATCGTTCATGTTCAAGATGAAGGCTGCGGCATTAAGGAAGAGCAACTGAAACGTATTTTCTCGCCTTTCTATACCACCAAAAGAGACGGTACAGGCTTAGGTTTGTCCGTTTCTCAAAGTATCTTGAGCCAAACGGGTGGCGAGATCCGAGTTGAATCTGAGGTAGGCAAGGGAAGTCGCTTTAGTATCTACCTCCAACAAAAAGCTACACCTCAATTGCTTGTATCAAACCTATAAGTTCTAAGAACTTATTCACCGACATTATCATCTGATAATACTTCTAACGCGCTTGGGCTATTACACGAACGTTTTAGCCCAAGCACGAAAATCCCGCACTACTAATCTATCTCAAACCAAATCTCAACCTCTGCCGGTTTGACGAGTACCTCTTTTTGGTTATGTAACACAGTGTATATCTTTCGATCTTGATGCATATCATCTGAACTGTACGAAATTTTGATACCTTGGCCGAAAATCCATAATCAAAACAAATAATAAAGTCAGTCAGCTATGAAATTAAGTAACCTATCTATCAAATCAAAACTCGTCTCCATCGTCATTCTATCG
>NZ_AJZD02000216.1 GCF_000272105.2 Vibrio splendidus 12E03 | reverse complement strand
GCTTCATACGACCTCAGGTCGCACGAACATTTATGTGTTATGCGCAACAAAGGAGGCTAATCAGATATCCAGGTTATGCTTACCGTGTGAGACTTTGGCCTTCAAGTAGCTTTCGTTACCCGACTTAATGTGAGCAGAGGTGTTCACCACTTCAGCAATCTCAATACCAAACTCTTTAAGTTCATTGATTTTTTTAGGATTGTTGGTCACTAAGCGGATTTTTGTGGTACCTAAAGCGCGTAGCATTTCAGCAGCTTCAGTAAAATCGCGCAGGTCATCGCCAAAACCTAAGTGGTTGTTGGCTTCATAAGTGTTCATGCCTTCGCTTTGCAGACGGTACGCATCGATTTTGTTGTACAAACCAATACCACGACCTTCTTGACGAAGATAAAGGATCACGCCACCCGTCTCACCCATAATTCTAATGGTTTCGTCTAGCTGCTCACCACAGTCACAGCGAGAAGAATGGAAAACATCACCAGTAAGACACTCAGAGTGCATACGAACAAGAGGTATGTCTTGTGTCTTATCGGCTGATTTAAATATCACAGCAACATGCTCTTTATCTGTTTTCAACCCATGAAAAGACAGAAGTTCAGCATCAATACTGCTTGTTGCCCCTACTTTGAAATCTATTCTGGCACGTACTTCCGCCATAGCTATACTCACTTGAAAATTCGATGTATTTAACGACGCTACATGATATGTCTAGGCAATATTTTGTAGCTAACTATCTAATGATAGACACTATGAGGCTGTTAACAATTTTTTTCAAGGTCGACCTTGTACAAATTGTTATAATATAACAATTATTTTTCAAGTAAGAAAAAACCCCACATTGGGATGACCAACATGGGGTTATAAATTAAACAGTTGCGGCTAAAACTACACTTTTTTACAGAACGCTCAACTTACTTGAGTTTGCTTCCAGATGACAAGTTGAACCCAAGCGTTCTCTAATTCAGTTAACTCTTCTTGAGTAAGCGTAGAAATGCTCGATTTTGCACTGTATTTTTCTGCCCATTTGTCAGATCGGACATGAGTATGGAACTCTTTCTTTAAATTTGAGATTACGTTATCCACAGACACATCCTTATATAACAGTGCTTAGCCTTTATAATCCTTTAATGTTACAAAATACAGGTCAATTGGTAAACAGTAATACATAATTTTTATGAGCGCTTTCTAACACTTTTTAATGATAAATATATAAATAAGAGAAATAATAGGCTTGGAAGTAGCCAAAGTAATAAGTTTGAAACACTCATTGCCGGTTTATAGAGCACAAATTCACCGAACCTTTCTGTCATATATTGAGTAATTTCATTATTACTCTGACCTGCTTTCACCATATTGAATACAACGAGGCGCAAGTCTTTTGCTATCGGAGAGTTCGACTCAACCAGATTTTGGTTCTGGCATTGCGGACAACGTAGCGTTTTTGCCAATGTAATAGCGCGCTGCTGCTGTTCTGGGTTTTCAAACTCAAAGAGTTCAACTTGAATACTCGTATCCTTATTACTGGCTGTAAACAAGTCTTCCGCCAAAGTCGGAAAACTAACAAACATAAGCGTAGACAGCATAACGAGTGTTTGTATTAAAGACTTCACCATAGATTTACACCATCAAAATACATCGCAAGTTCTTCTTGCCATACAGATTCATTGACCACGCCCAGTAACTTCTTAATGATTTGGCCATCAGCGTCGACCAGATACGTTTCAGGGGTGCCAATTACGCCCAACTCTAACGCTAGCTTACCTTGAGGATCACTGATCACCGTTGAATACGGATTGCCATCGTTCGATAACACGTTAATCGCAGCCCCAGAGTTATCTCGATAATTAAGCCCAACGATGGGAATGCCTTTATCGTGAAGTTGAAGCAAAAATGAATGTTCGGTTTTACATATACCGCACCAAGAGGCCCACACATTAACCAGTTGATAAGGGTACTGCGTGACATCAGCGAGCGTAATTTTCTGCTGACTGCTGACGCCTTCACTATTCACTAACGCACTCGATGTAAATTCTGGAAATGCCCTTTGTTGTTCAGACACCATGGTCGATTGCTGCTTATTATCAAGCGCAAAGACAAACCCCAGCACCACAATCAATGCTAAGGCAATTAGACTAATTAGCTTGTTACGAACGCTGGTATGCATACTGTGACGCCTTAACGGTTTTCTTTTTACGATGAGTCAATGAGAGCAAAGCGCCGATAATGGAGAACAGCCCACCAAACCAGATCCAGCGCGCATACGCCTTATACTGAACACGAAATGCGTAAGCGGTGGAATCAACTTTCTCGCCCATGGTGATATAAACATCACCATGCCAGAACCATTTCATTGCGGGCTCACTCATGTTCATGACTCGAACTTGGTAATGTCTTCTTTCCGGCGCGATAGAAAAGCGCTGCTCGCCAGACTTTAGGCTGAGTATCGCTTTTTCTGCGGTAAAGTTTGAAGCGACATACAGCTCAGTATCACGATGAGAAAGCGTCCAATCCATGAATTCGACTTCTACGCCTGGGCTTAACTTATAGCTGCGCTCAAACGAGTGGTAGCTATTCATCGCAGCACCTACCGCTAACACTGAAACCCCAACATGGGCAAAGGTCATCACCCAGACTTTACGTTGGAACTTGGAACTGCGCGTTACTGCCAAGCCATAAACATGAGTGAGTAAAACCCAAAATGCGAGTGACCATGTCATTAGTGCCATCACTTGAATCTTCTCTACTTGCAAAACGTAACAGACAAACCCGAGGCAAATAGATGCTAGAGCGATCAACGTAACAACGCCTTTCGATGCTTGAGGCTTAATACTCTGCAATGGGGCAAGGCCGACGACAGCCAACGCGAGCAAAGCCAAAGGTGCAATCAAGAGATTAAAGTAAGGTGCACCGACCGAGATATTTCCTAGTCCAAGCAACTCAAAGACCATGGGATAAAACGTGCCGAACACCACGACAGCAGTCGCGAGAACAAAAATAAGCACCGCAACTAAGCTCAAAAAGCTTTTGCTGGCGAAGCTGGTAATCGGGCTTGATTCAAAAGACTCTCCTCTGACGATAAGCAGAGAAAATGAACTCACCAGTACCAGAACTAATATAAGAAGCAGTGCGATACCTTTGGTTGGGTCGACGGCAAAAGCGTGTACCGATGTGAGTACGCCAGAACGAACAATAAAGGTGCCTAAGATACTCAAACAAAACGTAATGAAAGCGAGACTGAGAGACCATTTCAGTAACTGTTGTTTGCCCTTAGCAACACCTAGGCTGTGCAGTAAAGCGGTCGAAGTAAGCCACGGCAACAAACTTGCATTTTCAACCGGATCCCAGAACCACCAGCCGCCCCAGCCCAATTCGTAATACGCCCACCAAGAACCAAGAATGATCCCCGCGGTTAAAAAGATCCAAGCGACTAAACACCAACTGCGACAATGGGCAACCCAATCAAACTCAATAGGATCAACCAGCAAAGCGGCGACAGCAAATGCCAACACCACAGAAAAGCCGACATAGCCA
The DNA here is from genome assembly GCF_000272105.2 of Vibrio splendidus 12E03. Classification (GTDB taxonomy): domain Bacteria; phylum Pseudomonadota; class Gammaproteobacteria; order Enterobacterales; family Vibrionaceae; genus Vibrio; species Vibrio splendidus_I. The sequence goes on along the minus strand of NZ_AJZD02000216.1, from coordinate 3,052 downwards.
AGGTAAAGCAATGGGGGGTGAAAAATCAGACCGACATCTTGCAGCATCGGGTTAAGGTCGCGCCCTTCTAGCGGTAATGTCGCGTTCATTTCAAATGGGTTGGATGCGAATAAGGTGAACCAAGCAAATATCGCGAGCAGTAGGTTCATGACCCACAACACACGACTTTGGTATTCATTTGAATAGTGTTTTTGTAAGGCGATAACGCCAGACCAGACGCTGATCGTCAGTACCCAAAATAACAAGGAACCTTCATGACCTGCCCATACGGCTGCGAGCTTAAAAAATGAGGGTAATTGAGTATTTGAATGTTCAGCGACATAGAGAATAGAGAAGTCATCACTGACAAAGGCATAGCCAAGCAATGCGACAGAAGTGAGAGAAAACAGCGCATTTGAAAGAGAGAAACTGCGGATTAAACCTAGATTTTGCGTCCGTTTATTTAGCACTTGGTAAAACGAATGCACACCAATAATGCTGCTGAGTACAGCAACCAACACCAAACTAAACAGCCCCAAAGAACCGACCATATCACCTCAATAAGGCTCTACCTGAGCAGAGCCGATCTAAACACGCATCTCATGTTTATTAAGAACATGTTCATTAATAAGCAGATATTTAGTATCCAACATCTGCTCACTAATAAACTTGAGCGAAATTAAGCTATCGTTAACTGCCCTGCATAAAGGACAAAAGTTCGCAGCATTAATACACCCATTAGGCTTAGTGAAGTCACCGAGAAAATATACACCGAGCTATGGCGGATCGAGGTTGGTGTAACGGCATTCAGCAACAATGGTAGAACCATGCCAACACCGATAACGCCGTACCAGAACCAACTCGCCCAGAAACCACTGCCGATGGCGTTCCATACGGCTTGCTCACTTTGGCCACCAGCGAAGATAAGCCCAGTAAAGAAAGTAATCAGAACAAACAACTCAAACATCACTACCGGACGTTCGAACCCGTGGATCCATGAAATACTCGGGCTATGAGGTGATTCTTTAAAGACCAACACACCAAATAAAATACACGCCGCCGCTCCCGAAGATAAGCTCGAGAATAAGAACAAAATCGGCAGCACGGGGTTATTCAACAGTGGGAAGGTATTTAAAGCTGAAAGCAAGAATCCGGTATAAGCGGCAAGCATTAGAGCAAGAACAGCTAAGAATATTTCCAGAGCATTCTCAAACACTTCCAATTTGCCAATCCAGTTACCGACGAAATCGAGTCGCCCTTTTAACCATGTTTGGTCATTTAAAAATACGACGATTTGATCTCTAAATATAATGCCGATCCAAAGAAATAAGATCACCATATACACTTGGAATAAGATCACACCCATCGACATCACAGACGTTGGATTATAGAAGATCATGATCTTCCAAAAGGATAACGGTTTTGTCAGGTGGAAAACCAAGATCAGTAGGCCTGAAATGATCCCAAATGGCGCAAGAAAAGCGGTCGCCTTTAACACACCATTATGAGCAGGATCGCCTTCAATGACCTTACGTTTTAGGTAAATGGAGATCATTACGGCACCCGCCGACATCCCCGCGAGAAATAGATAGATAGCTATAATCCAGTCCCATACCACGGTACCAGACTGAAAAGCTGTGTCCCATGCACTCATAATCAGATCTCCCCTTTTTGGTGTGGCACTTTATAGAGTTTTGGTTGAGTACCAAGATAAGCTTTATCTCTGTAAACCACCTCAGATTTAAGCACCTGGTTTATCTCACTCTTAGGGTCATTTAGATCGCCAAATACTAGCGCATTGGTCGGGCAAGATTCGACACAAGCCGGCAACTTCCCTTGTGCAAGATTGGTATCACGACAGAAGTTACATTTATCTGCGGATTTGTTCTCTGGATGGAAAAAACGCACTTGATACGGACAAGCTAATAAGCAATAACCGCAACCGACACACTTCTCTTGATGAACATCGACAATGCCGGTTTTTTCATCTTTATAGGCTGCACTTGTCGGGCAAACCATCACGCAGGGTGCGTTATCACAATGTTGGCAAGAGTTACGAGTAAAACGGTAATCAACATTTGGATATTCGCCTTGAGGTTCGCTCTTAATAATCTCTAAGCGCGATACACCTTCAGGCACTTTGTTCACTTCACGACAAGCTTCTGTACAAGCGGTGCAACCAATACACACGGTCTCGTCATGAATCATTCCATAACGTTTAGCCCCATCCTCTTGAACATTGGCCAACGTTTTACGACTTGTCACAGCTGCGGTTCCCGCAACACCTGTGGTAAAAATAACGGCACCCGCGCCAGCTAAAAAGTTTCTTCTTGAGCAGCTCATAGATTACTCCCCTTCTTTCTTCTGGTTGAAGTCTGAATGGCAATCCACACACAGCTTGATGGTTTGCTTCTTATCTAAGCCCAACACCTTTGCTTCTGTCGCATGAACATCATGGCAGTTTGAACACGTTAAATTTTGTGCGTGAACGTCGTGGGTCCAGCTCGCTTCGCGCAGATCATCAGGCTTGTGACAATCTATACATTGGCTGTTGGCATCTAAAATTAAGCTAGGGTCTAGGTAAACTTTGTCGGTACCTGGTTGTGATTGAGCCTCACGATACTTCACCACTTTAGGCGCGCCTTCGCGGTGGTCGGGGCTAATAGAACTATGACAGTCAGTACAATTTACTTCACGGCCAAGCAAAGCGTGTGCACTTTCACCATGTGAACCCAATACCGTTTCTTTTGAATCTTTATGGCACTGAACACACTTGTAGTCTTTGTCACGGATTAATTCGACTTCATGTCTTGTTGATTCTCCTACTGGCGTAACAGCAGGCTCAGCAACAGCATGAATGGAATAACCATAGAGGCAGAATGCTAGAAGGGATTTAAGCATTATGACTATGGCCAATTTAATATTGCCCATTTTATCCTTTCCTTATACCGGCATTATTTAACTCTCAACTAAATAATATTCCGGTTAAACAAAAGTACCCTTAAACGATATTATTACCGTTTAAATGATATCAATTCTTATTTTGGATAAGCCACAACGCTTTCTATAGTTA
>NZ_AJZD02000215.1 GCF_000272105.2 Vibrio splendidus 12E03 | reverse complement strand
GGCAGTACAACCGCCACTAGCATCGCAACTAAGTAAATCGACCAATATTGAGGTTGAATCGATAAGATGCCCGGCAAGCCACCAACACCGATACCATTCGCCATCACACCTGCACTACCACAGATTGCAGCCGCTGCGGCACTGCCGATCATTGCACTCAACATAGGGAATTTGTATTTAAGGTTGATGCCGTACATCGCAGGTTCCGTTACACCTAGGTAAGCAGAGATTGCTGCTGGTACCGAGATGTCTCGTTCACCTTCACGTTTACTCAAAATAATGATGCCGACAACCGCTGAAGCTTGTGCAATGTTTGATAGCGCAATCAAAGGCCAGATTGGCGTGCCGCCTAAGTCTTGCATCAGTTGTAGGTCGACTGCGTTGGTTGTGTGGTGAATACCTGTAATAACCAAAGGTGCGTATAGGAAGCCAAATACTACTGAACCAAGAATCGCAAAATCACCCGTCATTGCTGCTTTAGCCGCGAATGCCACGCCATCGCCTAACATACGGCCAAATGGGCCAATGAAAGCGTGCGCTAGAATCACAGACAAAATAATCGAGACAAATGGCACTACAACAAGGTACAGATAAGAAGGAACAATACGCTTAAGGTTAGTCTCAATGAACGCCAGAGCCACACCCGCTAGCATCGCAGGGATCACCTGTGCCTGATAACCAACCTTCTCAATCACGAACAAGCCAAAGTCCCACACCTCAGGTACTGATTTACCTATCATGTAAGCGTTCATCAATTGCGGGGAAACCAAGGTCACACCGAGCGTGATACCCAAAATAGGGGTTCCGCCGAGTTTCTTAACCGTCGCCCAACACACGCCAACTGGTAAGAAGAAGAAAATCGCTTCGCCAATCAGCCACAAGAAAGAGTGAACGGTTGCCCAGAATTGGCTGATTTCAACGAGGGTTTTGCCGTCAAACATGCGAATGTCGCCAATCACATTACGGAAACCAAGAATCAAACCACCAGTAATGATGGCAGGCAGCAGTGGTACGAAAATTTCGGCTAAATGGGAGATACCACGCTCAAGGAAGTTCATGTTCTGACGAGCAGCAAGCTTAGACTCATCTTTTGATGACGCCTCTTTACCCGTTTGCTCAATCAGAAGTGCGTACACTTCATCAACCTCTGTGCCAATCACGACTTGGAATTGACCTGCGTTCGTAAAGCAGCCTTTTACCAGCTTCAGCTTTTCTAGTTCTGCTTTGTTCGCTTGCTCTGTATCGTTCAATACAAAACGCAGTCGAGTCAGACAATGGCTGACACTCGCAATATTTTCTTTGCCACCGACTAACTCGATAAGACGCGCAACGTCTTGCTTCGCTATCTTACTCATACTACCCCACCCTGGTTTCATTCAATTACTCATCTAAACCATGTAGCAACAACCACTCAAGATTCAGACTAATGGGAACATTCCCAATTACGGTTATTATAATGCCCGCATGAATGATAAATTAAAATGGGAACAGTCCTATTAATTGAAAGAGATCACACTCTAATTTTAATCTAAGCGGTTCGATTTCGCTTAATTGAATGGATTATAGAATCGGAGATTGGGTGTGATGAGAGATCTCTGAATTGCCTAAAAGCTGAGAGATCAATAGATTAGCCGCTAGCTTACCTGCAGATTGGTAGCCAGGATCAATGCTAAAGACGCGAGGGAACAAGAAAGAGAGAAGATCATTGCCACCAACGCCTGTTACAACCACATCTTCACGTTGTAGTTCTTGTAGACGCTTGATCACGCCAAGAGCCAATGTATCACTGGCACAAACAAGTGCTTGAGTTGTAGGAGTCAGTACTTCATCCACCAGCTGATAAGCGCTTTCATGATGAAGCTGACCAGTACGATAGTTCGCAATCACTCCAGTGCTTTCACACCAATCGAGATAAGCCTTAAGACGCAGCTCACCGGTTGATTTATCGCTAGGATCAACACCAATAAAGCCGACATCTGAGATCCCCTGATCCGACAGATGCGCTAACGCACTATTGATCACCTGTTGGTTATCGTAGTTAATCGAGGTTACGTTCTCGGTATCCAGAGCAATAACTACGGCTTTGTGTTCCCACGCTTCTATCGCCGGAATGTCACAATCCGTAAAGCCAAACACAATGATGCCATCAACATTACGACGCTTTAGAACCTGAAGGTGTTCATTAGCTTTATCTCTATCGAGTTGGCTTTCCATGATCACCACGTCGTAATCCGCTCGATACAACTCAGCCAGCATGGTGCTAACGGCTTTGTTTTCAGAGGGAGAGTCTAAACGAGAAATGATCACGCCGATGACTTTTTGGCTGCCACCTCGCATCGATTGCGCAGACTTTGAAGGCGTGTACCCAGATTCTTGAATTACTCTTTCCACCCTTTCACGGGTTTCAGGTTTCACTTTTGGATCATTGGTCAGAACGCGAGATACAGTTGACTTACCAACACCGGACAGCTTAGCAATATCGAGAATAGTGAGTTTTTTGCTCATAAAAAGTCTAACGTTAAAAGGAAGAGAGGAAAAAGCGAGGGCATAACCCCTCACTTAACTGTTTGTAAATCCTAGAAGTTAACTATGACTTACTTTCGGCAATTTTTATAGACGACACGACCAAGTTCTAGACGCGCGTTGTCACCTTTAGTGCGTAAAGTGACGCTATTGATCAGTTCAGAGGTTCCATCATCTAAGATGTACTTCGTTCCTGAACCTGCCGCTATTTGAGTTAGGCGATATTCATTCTCTGGCAAACGTAATACCGCTTTTTCATTACCAAGGTAAGCGACCTTAAATGAAGCGTCAGACTCACATTGATAAGTCACGAATTGGTCATCCGAGACTGCACCATCAGGCGCCGCGGATTGAGAACACCCGACTAACGCTACCGTACATAGAGATGCTGCCAACAATGCTTTCATACTGCGTTCCTCATCTTTATATAGTTAACGGCGCTGATATCTTATTTATGGGTTAGCACCCCAGTTGACTGGTTAGAACCGACGTAATAAGTAAGCCTGTTAACGATAGGAAAATGTATCAGCCTTTCAGGAAAGCTGGTACATCTTTAATGCTATCTAGCACTACACTGGCAAGTGCCTCACCCTTTTCAGTCACGGGTTTACCGGTTCTCACCAATACTCTGGTACCAACACCAGCGGCTTCTGCGGCCATCATGTCTTCAGCTTTATCGCCAATCATGACCGAGTTAGCCATATCAATTTTGAGAAAGTCACGCGCAGAAATGAACATACCAGGTTTAGGCTTACGACATTCACAATCTTGCTTGTAGTCGCCAATGCCGTGTTCAGGGTGATGAGGACAGTAATAGATACCATCTAACTCAACGCCATTATCGACAAAGTTCCAATCCATCCACTGCGTCAAAGAAAGAAAACGATCTTCGCTAAACTTGCCACGAGCAATACCAGATTGGTTGGTCACAAGTACCAATAAATAGCCCATATCTTTAAACGCTTTCGCCGCTTCAAACACACCGTCAATGTATTCAAAGTCATGCTCATCATGTACGTAGCCGTGGTCAACGTTAATCACACCATCACGATCTAAAAAAACAGCAGGTTTAGACAAAATTTTGTTCTCTATCAACTCTCTATTAATCATTAATTATTACACGCTTTATTTGCTTCATCACTATCTATTTAGTTTTGCGTTCGTTAACGAATTGTTTCTAGCTTAGCCATACAATCGACGTTTAGCCGTCTAGACGTAAAAATATCTATTGACTTAGATCATAGAACACCATAGCATCGTCTGTAAATCGAGCGAGCTATCGACATATTATTCTGTTCTACCTGCACGGGTTTCTCTATGATTAAAGTGAATCAAGTCAACAAGGTTTTTTATCAAGGTACTAAAGAAATCAATGCCTTAATTGATATCAACCTCCACATTCCTCAAGGTCAAATCTTTGGAGTCATCGGCTCTTCAGGTGCAGGCAAAAGTACCCTAATCCGCTGTGTAAATATGTTGGAAGCACCGACCTCTGGTGAAGTGATTGTTGACGGTATCGACCTAACAAAACTCAGCAAATCAGAACTTAGCGAAGCGCGCCGTAACATCGGCATGATATTCCAGCACTTCAACCTGCTGTCTTCTCGTACTGTATTTAACAATGTAGCACTGCCTTTAGAACTTGCTGGTAAAGATAAAGCGATTATTGAAGCAAAAGTGAGTGAGTTACTTGAACTCGTTGGCTTAGCGGATAAGCGAGACACCTACCCGGCAAACCTAAGTGGCGGTCAAAAGCAGCGTGTTGCGATTGCTCGTGCACTGGCCTCCGATCCGAAAGTACTGCTGTGTGACGAAGCGACCAGCGCATTGGACCCTGCGACCACTCAATCGATTCTTGAGCTACTGCGTGAAATCAACCGCAAGCTGAACATCACTATCCTGCTTATTACGCACGAGATGGATGTAGTGAAAAGCATTTGTCACGAAGTGGCGATCATTGGCGGTGGTGAATTGGTAGAGAAAGGCACAGTTGGTGACATCTTTGCTCACCCTAAAACTGAACTAGCGCATCAATTCATTCGTTCAACGTTGGATCTGACGATCCCTGAAGATTACCAAGCACGCCTGCAAGAGACTCGCGTAAACAGCAGTTACCCGTTGGTACGTCTTGAGTTTACGGGCGCAACGGTTGATGCTCCGCTGATGACTCAGATTGCACGCAAATTCAATATCGATGTCAGCATCCTAAGCTCTGACCTTGATTACGCCGGCGGCGTGAAGTTCGGCATGATGGTTGCTGAACTGTTCGGTAATGAAGCAGATGATAATGCTGCTATCCAATTCCTACGCGACAACAATGTAAAAGTAGAGGTGCTTGGTTATGTCCTTTAGTTTCAACGAGATTGCTGACTGGATCAGCCTTAACGGTAATCTTCTATTAGGTGCAACCGGCGAGACGCTTTACATGGTTGCAGTTGCGGGCATTGTTGGCTTTGCTGTCGGTATTCCATTAGGCGTGATTCTACACACGACTAAAAAAGGTGGCCTGTTAGAGAACACCAAAGTAAACAAGATTCTAGGTGCGATTGTGAACGTGGGTCGTTCAGTGCCTTTCTTAGTGTTGATGGTTGCGATTATCCCACTAACTAAGATGCTGATTGGTACCTTCATAGGCACAACAGCAGCGATTGTTCCATTGACGATTGGTGCTATCCCATTTGTGGCTCGACTTATCGAAAGTGCACTACTTGAAGTACCAACAGGTCTAGTAGAAGCGGCTCAATCAATGGGCGCAACACCAACACAAATCATCAATAAGGTTCTGCTTCCTGAAGCACTACCGACTATTATCAACTCAGTAACGATTACGCTAGTGACACTTGTGAGCTACTCAGCAATGGCGGGCACGGTTGGTGGCGGTGGTCTAGGTGATGTCGCGATTCGTTACGGATTCCACCGTTACGATGTGACCATCATGGCTGTAACGGTAGTGATGTTGATTGTGCTTGTACAAATTATTCAATCAATCGGTGATTCCTTAGTTCGCCGCGTTGACCACAGATAAAGACTCAGCGCTAAAACGCAAACTCTCTAAGACAAGAGTCGTCTGAACCAAATTAAATAGATTTATTAAAAGGAGATTATTATGAAATTTAGCCTTAAAGGTTTACTTACTATCGCAGCAGCGGCATCAGCGCTAGTACTAGCAGGTTGTGGTGATAAAGAAGTTGATACTTCTAAAGTAAAAGTTGGCGTAATGGCAGGTGCTGAAGCTCAAGTTGCTGAAGTGGCAGCTAAAGTAGCGAAAGAGAAATACGGCCTAGATGTTGAGCTAGTAACTTTCACAGACTACGTAACACCAAACGCAGCTCTAGATGATGGTTCTATCGACATCAACGCATTCCAACACGCACCGTACCTAGATCAGCAAGTGGCTGACCGTGGCTACAAGCTAACTATCGCTGGTAACACGTTTGTTTACCCTATTGCGGGTTACTCTAAAGAAGTGAAATCGGTAGACGAAATCCAAGACGGTGCTCGTATTGCTGTACCAAACGACCCAACAAACCTAGGTCGCTCTCTACTTCTTCTTGAGCAACAAGGTCTTCTTGAGCTTCGTGAAGGTGCTGGTCTTCTAGCAACAGTTCGTGACATCGTTGGTAACCCTAAGAACCTAACGATTGTTGAACTAGACGCAGCTCAACTGCCACGTTCTCTTGATGATGTTGCTCTATCTATCATCAACACAACTTACGCAAGCTCTATCAACCTGACTCCACAAAAAGATGGCGTATTCGTTGAAGACAAAGATTCTCCTTACGTAAACCTAATCGTTTCTCGTGAAGACAACCTAAACGCTGAAAACGTACAAAACTTCGTTAAAGCTTACCAAACTGAAGAAGTGTACAACGCAGCTTCTGATATCTTCCAAGGTGGCGTAGTTAAAGGTTGGTAATCACCTAAACTGCAACATCGTATAGATACCCGAAGGGGCTGACATAACGTCAGCCCCTTTTTATTGGTTAGGATTTACAAGGAAGTCCGGCTTACCACCAAGCTTCCACTTGCATACCAACGCTCATTTCACTGTTTTTACCTTCACCGAAGGCATTGTCGTTTTCAGCATCATTTAAGTAGGTCGCAAAGATACGAAATTCAGGACGTGACCAGAAACCCACTTGCGGTACCCAAGCCTGAGCGACAGTGAACTTACCGCCCGCACCGTCTTGGTTATCAATGGTTTCCACGAAGCCGCCAATTTCAAGGATGGTGCGCATACGCTTGTCCCACTTATAAAGCGGACGGATTACTGCACTGAACGACTCATCATCACTGTTATTAGCACCAACACCCGATGACGCGGCATAACGAACAGTGTGACCAAATTCGATGTTGTCACCGATAGCAAGCACACCCCAGTTAATCAATCGGAAGCCATCAGCATCGTTGTTGTTTGCATCACGAACGATGCCCTTACCTGTACCAAAGGTTGTCATTTGTTCTGCATAACCAGAGTTAGCAACCTGTAGAATGGTTTTGTTGAAGCCACCTGAAAGGTTTTGATTCAAGCTTGCCGTTAGCATTACGCTGTCATCCGCATCCACCGTTTGACCCTGCTTTTCATTGGCGAAGTTCATATCAATACCGACCTCAAGATCCGCATTGTTCCACAATGGAATACCCGCATAACGTATATCAGCAATCATGGCTGTGGTCTCTTTGCCATCAAACACATCGCCTGTCACTGTGTCTTGAATCAAAGCGACCGATAATTTACCTGGGCCCATATTGATGTGTTCAACACCGGCGCCAATACCGCTTACATCCCAGTAGTAGTTATCAACAATGTGCACATCATGGCGTTGGTAGTAGCGCTCGCCCGCCCAAATACCAATGTCTTTATCTTCAAAAAGCCCCACCGCTTGAACATTGAGTTGAACTACATCAACGCTTTTATCCGCCGCGTTCTCATCTTGGCCCTGCCAGTACGACAACATGGAATCAACTACAAATGAAACGTCGTCCTCAGCATACACCTCTTTCTTAAAGCCAAACTCGCCATACAGGTCATTTTCGTTGCCGAGTCGTCCAACTTTACTCACCTCCCATTTACTGTTTGAACCGCCTTCATTACTCAGGCCAACGCCGCCGCGCATGTAGCCATTAAACTCCAATGGCGTGGTTTCATCAGCGTATAAATTAGGTGCAAGTAAAGCAGTAGAGAGTGCAGCAGCAATAGGTAACAGTTTCATCGTCCATTCCTTTAAGATCTAGAATTGTGTTATTTTTACATATGGGAACATTCCCATGGGATCGATCCCATTTATATTGAGAGGAATATAAATTGAAAGGGGACTGATTGATTACTGTGATCCAGTTAACTATTGAAATGATCAAAAGTTGATGGGTGTGGAATTATCTTGGTGAATACTTGAGGACTACAGAGAGAGATGTACAGCACAAAATGAGCGCATTTAAGGACGAAATAGGTTCGACAATATTGGCAAGCCCAATACTGATTAATGCTCAATATGGAGGTCAAAGAAAGAGAAACAGACGACAAGGTAACAGAGAGAATACAGAGGAATAAGTATCGAAGTATTGAGCAACACTTCGATACCTTGAATCGCTAATTAAGCTTTAGGAGTTAGGGATTAGGAGTTACTTAAGATGATCCCAAGAAATGTTGGACACTAATCGGCAGTCATCACACTTAAAATAGAAAATGTCGTGGATCGGCGCATCTAGCAGCCATTCACCACCACATTGCGGACATTTACGCTCTTTTTCAGCTTTTAAGCTGATGCCACCCACGCGATACAAGTAGTAATAAGTCGGGATCTTCGTGAGATATTCAATGCGTCCTCTTAAGCCCCAACCGCGTTTGAACAACACGCTTTTAGTATCACTGATCTCAGTCAGAGTCGCGTGTTCAGCACGACAACCCCCACCCATTTGGACTTCATCACAGGCTTGCCATTCTGTCTGCCATTTCAACACGGCTTTATGGTCACCATTGAAGGTTGGCGGGTTGCGGTATAGCGGGATCGGTAACAAACTGTCGCCACTACGTAGCGGTGAACAGGTATGAACGAACGTCGTGTAAAGTACCTGCCAGCTAGGAGCTTCGTCTTCAGCTACTTCTTCAGAGTTAAGATCTCGACCAAGTAAACGCATTTTTGGCGCAAGCAGGCTCGCGTTAGACAAGCGATCAAAACACACTTTTACAAAATCTGAGTGGTTACGTGGGTGCAAGCTGTCTTGCTCTGGGCAGACGACACGAACATAAAACTCACCATCTCCCATCACGATAGGAAACTCACGACCCAGCACTTGTCCGTTATAACGAAGTGCATCCATTAAGCCATTAACAGCCTTGTCGACAGCGCTTACCGTTGTGTTATCAAAACACTCAAATTGAAGTTCTAGTACGTACATCTATTTATACCGCTGGTTGTAGCTTTTCTAAAAATTCTGCCAATGTCTCGGCTAGTACATCACGATTTTTGGTGCCTAAGCGCTCCAGAATCACGTTGCCCGTTAGGTTACAGATAGAGATAACATCCAGTTCAGCATCGGTCGCTGCGATGAAAACCGTAGGCTTTAGCTTTAAGCGACGTTGAGTCACTAGGTGACCTAAGATGTTTTCTTGTAGGCATTCGAAGTCTTCATCACTCCAAATCTGTAATAGAGTCAGTTCATTGCCGTCGAAGGTCGCGTTCATATCTGCGCTGTATTGCGCACCGTAGAAGGTTTTGATGTCTTCGTGCAGCGTCAATTCAATGCCCGTTTCTACGTTGGTGAAATCCGCGAATTGCTCACGTGGATAGTGCTTCCATAACACGGCATCGCCGCTCTTTTCTTCTACACATGGCGATACCACGTCCACCAACTCCTCATTGCGAGGTAAGCTTTGGTGTTGCTGTTGCCACGCGTCAACGTATCGCTGACTAAAAGAAAGTAGTGCGTCTTGAGCACGTTGAGTCATGAAAATCTCCTAAACACAAAATAATAAATAGAATCCGAGCCCTTTCCGTGTCGATTAGGCGATGACTTAATGACAGGGTAATGGGGATTCAGTAAAATCGACCCCATTCTAATCGAATTTGAAACGAAAGTATGAGCAAATATTCTGACGCAAAAGAGCTAGCGGGTTTAACCCTTGGCCAAAAAACTGAGTACTCTAACCAATACGATGCAAGTTTATTGCAACCAGTGCCTCGTAGCCTGAATCGCGATGATCTTGCGCTAAACGGCGAGCTGCCTTTTGTTGGTCATGATATTTGGACGATGTACGAGCTTTCGTGGCTGAACACCAATGGCCTACCACAAGTGGCTGTCGGTGAAGTTTTCATCCCAGCAACCAGCCCAAATTTAATTGAATCAAAATCTTTCAAGCTGTACCTGAACAGCTACAACCAGACTCAATTTGAAAACTGGGATCAAGTCACTGAGCGCCTGACCCAAGATTTGTCGGCATGTGCAGGCGAAACGGTGATTGTGAATGTAAACTCTGTAACCGATTACACCAGCCAACCTATCGTGACGATGGAAGGTGACTGTATCGATAACCAAGACATCCAAATCACTAGCTACGACTTTGAAGCATCATTGCTTGAAGGCGCTGCTGGCGAACAAGACGTTGAAGAAACACTGCATAGTCACCTATTGAAGTCGAACTGTTTGATCACAAATCAACCGGATTGGGGCAGCGTTGAGATCGCATATTCTGGTAAGCAAATTGACCGTGAAGCTCTGCTACGTTATTTAGTTTCTTTCCGTGAGCACAATGAATTCCACGAACAATGTGTTGAGCGTATCTTCACTGACATCATGAAATACTGTGCACCTTCGAAGCTAACTGTATTCGCACGTTACACACGTCGTGGTGGTCTGGATATCAACCCATACCGTTCAACAGAGCAAGATAGACCAAGCCACAATAAGCGTATGGCTCGCCAATAATCAGGCGAGAACCACCCATACTTATTTGAACCTACCAAATCTTTAAAGGGACATTGAAATGCGTTGGTTATACGTTGTTAGTCTATTTATTTTAAGCTTAAGCACATCGGTCAATGCGTCAGTTTATTCGTCGGCGCTACTCAATGAAGCCAATAACTTGGTTGAGATCGAGCCGAGCCAAGCAAAACAAATGGCCAACAGCTACCTAACGCTGCGTGTCCTTTCTGATCAACGCGAGAAAAGCCCTTCGGCGATTTCTCGCGAAGAGACAGACTCTTCAATTCGAACGCCAAACAGCAGCATTGATGCCTACAAGATCTTAGCGAAAGCCGAGTACAACCTTGGCAACATTCGCATTGCAATTCAACACATCGACAAGGCCTCTGAGCTCGCGAAAACCTATAAGCTTGATTACCTGAAACTGGATCTAGAAATCCTAAAAGTACGCTTACTTTGGCTAAGTGACAGAAAGTCAGCCAAAGCAAAGGCAGAACTGGCCAATATTGAAACAAACCTAGAGTCGGTGAATAAAACCTTACGCTTAACGGAAGGCATCACCTATCGTTTGATCATGCTGAAAGCCGATATCGCCTCTTACGATAACAAGATCGATGAAGCGGAAAAGTTCTACCAAGAAGCGAAGACCTATCTCGACCAACGTTACTCTGAAAAAGTCACCATTGACTACCACATCTCGGTTGGTGAGTTTTACTTGAACCACAAAGAGTACAACCACGCGCTATCTGAGTTGTTGTATGGCTATTGGAAGTCGGTAGAAGGCAACTTAAGCTCTCGTTTGGCTAAGGTAAACCGCTTACTGGCGCAGCTTTTCTTTGAGCGACAAGTACTCGATAAAGCACTAGAACACCTATCTCAAGCCGCTGATTTTTACGACAACTTTGAAAACTCCCCAGTATTAGCACAAGTGCTTAAAAAAATGGGTGATGTGTACTTCTTCCAAGGTAAATACAACCTAGCCCTTGTACACTTTTTCAATGTTCTAGATCACGAGAGTACTGACCGAGACATCCACCAAGTCATTGATATCAGGCTAAGTCTATCGGCAACCTACTTACGCCTTTATAACTACCCTCTAGCAGAACAGTACCTAACCCGTGCCCTTGAGTTGCTGGAATATACCGACATTCCAAAGCTGGAAGGTCGAGCTGCGCTGCTATCGGCAGGGTTGGCGTATCACCTGCAAGAAAGCGAAGACGTGATAAAGCATGCGACACGTGCACTTGAGATATCGCGTCAGATAGAGAACATGCGCCTTTCGCAACGCTCATACTATTTACTCTCTTTGGGTTATGAACAGGCAGGTCGTCCACAGCAAGCATTGGCAAATCTCAAGCAATACAACAGCCTTGTCTCTTTAGAGCAGCAAAAACTCAACCGTGTTGGGGAAGACGCATTCCGCCAACAAAAAGAGTTTGCCGAACAAACCCTGCACTACGCAGGCCAAGCGCAAGAGCTAGAGCAATACAAACTGGAGCATCGTAAGTTCCAAAAAATATCGTTCGCCCTATTCCTGTTCAGCATTGTCTTGTTCTTCTTTGTTCTGCGCCGTGGCTATCTCATTCAAACCTTAGCCAAAGAAGTGGACTCACTGCGCACCGACCTATTTACGCACTCACGTTCAAAGCTTCCGAACTTAAGAATGCTCAATGCGAAGCTCTCTAACTCGCTGGAACAAACCAGCCAAACCTTCGAACAATGGCAACTTGGCGAGCTCATTCATGAACCACTCAACGACCGCTTACGCTTCGTGATGATTGATTTACCGTTTCTACGAAATATGTATACGCAGAACGGTTACAAAGCGGGTCTAGAGCTCGAAGACGCTTTCGGTGAATTTCTAAAATCTAAGCTTGAAGGCCCTGCTCGTGTCTACCATTTCTCGGACGCGAACCTGCTTTATATCGAACCTAACTCAGACCGTGATTTGTCGCCGGAAGCCGTGTTCAGAAAGATTCAATCTTGGGTGAATGACTTCGAAACAGAGCGAAACATCAACCGAACGGTCCGTATGGGCATCGCTGACTACCCATTCTTGCCACGCGCTTACACTGCAATTAACGATCAAGAGCTGCTCGACGTATTGTTGATGTCGACCAATCTAGCTCGTGAGATCAGTCTCAAAGAGCGCAGTAGCCAATGGGTCTATCTAAAAGCTATCGATAATGCACCAGCAGCAAGCCTTGCAACTGGTAACATAAGAGAAGCGTGTAAACATGCGATTAATCAAGGGTTAATAAAAATACAATCGTCGTACCAGAATGAGGACAACATCAAAAAAATGCTAAAAGATGACTGATTTGCGAGCGGTTAAGACTTGCAAGTCGTGACCTTATTTTTAGTTTTGTTATTATCGATGTAACGGAATTTCATCAAAATGATCGAGATCGGTCTACGCGGCGCTAATTAATACATCTATGGGCATTCTTGAAAAAGACATTCAGGCGCAACTCCACCAGCTGAAATTTCAGTTGGAGCAAGTCCGTTTGACGCAAAGAGACACCTCGTTCAAATTTATTAGAGAACAAAAAGTTCTAAAGCGTATCGTCACATCTTTAAGTGATGCATGTGTTGGCAGTAACAGCCATTTAGATGAAAACCTCATTGCCCTTAGGGAAGAGCTAGAAAAGCAAAAAGACATTAGCTCGATGATCCCAAAGCTGGCAGTATTAGAAAGGATGCTTAAGCAGAAAACGTTGGCTATGGATAAACAGAACGGATATCTGGACGATAGCATTAAGCACAGTGGGGAAACGCTGCAGCGCATAACTGGCCTTCCAGCACAGCTCAAACGCGACCTACGAAACTTACTTAGCTTCTCCGAATGCAATGGCAGTCAGAAAGTCGACCATGCCATGAAACTTCTCGGTATTTATGAGCGTGCCATAAAGATTATGGCGAATAACTCACGCACCCATTTTGCCGACGCTGCGCACTCTCCGGAACAAGAGCTCCTTTCCGACCTATCAAACGAATTACAACATCTGATCACTGAACTCGACTTCGAGGGTGAATCGGGTGATCTGCTTACCGATATTCGAGCAAAGCTACTGCTTGGTGTTTCTACACAAAACCTACTTGAGCTAACACTTCAGATCCTCAAACTGGTTATTGAAGGCACTAACCTAGAACGTAAAAAATCTGAACAATTCATCGACCAGCTTAACTCTTCTCTAGCGTCCAGCATCAAAACGGCAGACCAAAATGCCGACCAGAGCCAGAGCTACTTTGAGCACCGCCAAGGTCTGAACTCTGAGTTAAATGAACTTGTCACTAGAAGTCAAAGCTCGGTAGATAAAGCGAAAGATATTGATAGTTTAAAGCTTTCGATTAATCCGCTACTCAGTGAAATCGCCTCTCTTTCGGAAAGGCTGAACCACGCAGAGCAAAAAGAACAAGCTCTGATAGAGAGAATGTGTTACGGAAAGGCTCAGTTAGATTCACTCTATGAAGTGACCCAAGATTACCGTAAGCGTTTGGAAGATCAGGCTCAGCGAATGCTGCTTGACCCTCTTACTAAGGTTTACAATCGTACTGCCTTTACTGATCGCTTAGAGCTTGAGTATCGCCGCTGGATCCGCGCGCAACACTCGCTACGCGTAGTACTGCTCGACATCGACAACTTCAAAGCAATTAACGATAGCTTTGGTTACACCGCGGGCGACAAAGCACTCAAGATCATCGCAAGAACTATTACCAAAGAAGCAGGCACCACCGATACTGTGGCTCGTTTTTCAGGTGAAGAGTTTGTGTTATTGCTGCCTGAGCAAACTGATGAATATTGCCACCAGGTCATTCAAAACATCCAAACTCAAGTAAGTCGTTTGCCCTTTAAGTTCCGTGACCAACAAATCACGATTACCTTGTGTGCGGCAAGCACTCAGTTTAAAGAGTCAGATACACCAGAAGAAGTATTAGAGAGGCTAAATAAGACGCTAAACAAAGCAAAGCAACGCGGTACTAACCAACTTGTTTGGCACTAAGCCAACCTTAGATTTAATTTATTTCATTTTTTCAAATACTTATCACATACCATTTCCCTCAATGTTTGCTAAGCTAATGATTAACATTCGCTTAACAAGCATTCTTGGCAAGCAACGCTGTCGTATCCGTTTCGTCTGGTTAACTCTCTCCCACCTTTAACCAAACACTTTCAACGTTTGCTTCTCACTCTCGAGCCAGAGGGTCACTTCAACGTCCCCTGCTCTTTTCAACAAGGAGGCACTATGATCACTCATATCAGCCCTGCCGGTAGCATGGATTTACTCTCTCAACTTGAGGTTGAGCGTCTTAAGAAAACCGCGTCTAGTGATCTGTACCAACTGTATCGTAACTGTACGTTAGCGGTACTCAACTCAGGTAGCCACACCGACAACTCCAAAGAGTTACTCGACAAGTATCAATCGTTTGATGTTGAGGTAGTGCGACGTGAGCGTGGTATCAAACTCGAGCTGAGCAACCCACCAGAGCATGCCTTTGTCGATGGTGAGATCATCAAAGGTATTCAAGAACACCTATTTTCAGTGTTGCGTGACATTGTTTACGTCAACATGCACTTAGCCGATAACCAACGACTCAACCTAACTAATGCCACTCACATTACCAACCTCGTATTTGGTATTCTGAGAAATGCAGGCGCACTTACACCGGGTATAGAGCCTAACCTGATTGTATGTTGGGGTGGTCACTCTATTAATGCCACTGAATACCAATACACTCGCGAAGTGGGTAATGAACTTGGCCTACGTGAGCTGAACATCTGTACCGGTTGTGGACCGGGTGCGATGGAAGGGCCAATGAAAGGCGCGGCTATTGGTCACGCTAAGCAACGTTATACTGATCATCGTTACTTAGGGCTGACAGAACCTTCAATCATTGCCGCTGAGCCACCAAACCCAATCGTGAATGAGCTGGTGATCATGCCAGATATCGAGAAGCGTCTTGAGGCATTCGTTCGTATGGCGCATGGCATCATCATTTTCCCAGGCGGCCCCGGCACGGCCGAAGAGCTACTGTACATCTTAGGGATCATGATGCACCCGAATAACGCCGAACAACCAATGCCGATTGTCTTAACCGGCTCGAAAGAGAGTGAAGCCTACTTCCGCTCTATCGATAAGTTCATCGGTGAAACCTTAGGGCCTGACGCGCAGAAACATTATGAGATCGTGATTGATGATCCTGCTCGCGCTGCGAAAATCATGAAACAAGCGATGCCAGATGTGCGCTCTCACCGTAAAGAGACCGGCGATGCCTACAGCTACAACTGGTCACTGCATATTGAGCCTGAGTTCCAACTGCCATTCGACCCAACACACGAGTCTATGGCGGCGCTTGATCTTCATATGGACCAAAAAACAGATAGCCTAGCCGCTAATTTACGTAAAGCGTTTTCTGGCATTGTAGCGGGTAACGTCAAAGCCGAAGGTATTCTAGAGATAGAGAAACACGGCCCATTCCTAATTGATGGCGACAAAGAGCTAATGACCAAGATGGATCAACTGCTAAACGACTTTGTTGAGCAACATCGAATGAAGCTACCGGGCGGCTCTGATTACGTGCCTTGCTATAAAATCGCACCTAGCGATTAGGCACACTCATTCAGAGTAACCAAACAAGTGATAACCAATTGGTAGGCATAAAGTTAATCAGCTTATGACGTTTACATCGCTAACGTTTCAACTCACCAAGTGATACGTTACTATAAGGGGCTAGCAGCCCCTTTTTTATTGCCTATTTAGTGGAAACTTATGTCTATCCATCTTGTTATTATCGATGCCTTGAACCTCATCCGACGCGTGCACTCTGTTCAACCGGATCCAACCGATATAGCAAGAACCATCACCACCACGACTCGCACTCTCAATAAGATTGTTACTGAATCTAAGCCAACTCACATCATCGCGGTGTTTGATCATCATTTACAAGATCGCGGCTGGCGCGCGGAAGTCCTTCCTGCCTATAAGCAGAACCGAAAACCGATGCCAGAACCACTGATGAAGGGGCTTGATACTATCCAACAGGCTTGGTGGGAGTTAGGCATTGATTCACTGCTCTCTGATGGCGATGAAGCGGATGATCTCGTCGCAACGCTAGCCAAGAAAGTGGCAGATCATGGAGAAACGGTAACCATCATCTCAACAGACAAAGGTTATTGCCAGCTACTGTCACCCACTCTACAGATCCGCGATTACTTCCAGCACCGCTGGTTAGATAAACCCTTTATCGAAGCTGAGTTTGGCGTTAAACCAGAGCAACTCGCAGATTACTGGGGATTAACAGGTGTCAGCTCTAGCCAAGTACCGGGAATCCCTGGTGTGGGCCCCAAAGCGGCCAAAGAGATATTAAATTCGTATCCAGATATCGAAGCAGCATATCAAGCAGAAGACCTGCCGAAAAAATATCGTAAAAAGTTCGATGAACACATCGAATCAGCCCGTGTATGTAAGCAAGTATCAGCTCTCAAAACTGATATTGACCTTGGATTCAATCTGCAAGACATTCGTTACGAAGCGAACGCTTAAGTCCTGTGAATCGACGGTATTGATATAAAAAATGCTCCTTAAAGGAGCATTTTTTATCACTGACACACTAACTTAAATTTAGTGCGGTGAAATATTTGAAAGCGCCTGAATGTGAACCGTGATCTCTTCACGATCGTGGTAAAGGTGCTTAGCCTGCATCTTGAACTTCACTTTGTTCTCAATAAGGAACATTTTTAGGTTCTCGATATCTTGTAGAACTTCATCGTAACGGCCTTTCATTGGCAGTTTAAGGTTGAACAATGCTTCTTTCGCCCAACCTTTAATGATCCACTCACCCATAAGGTGTGCAACACGAGCTGGCTTCTCAACCATGTCACAGATAATCCATGTCACGTTCTTACGGTCTGGTTCGAATTTAAAGCCATCCACCATGTGGTGCTTAATCTGACCCGTTTCCATTAGGCTGTCTGCCATCATGCCGTTGTCCACACAGTGAACGAACATAGAACGTTTCACTAGTTGGTAAGTCCAACCGCCTGGACAAGCACCTAAATCTACCCCCCACATACCCGGAGCCAGACGCTCGTCCCACTCATCACGCGGGATGAATACGTGGAACGCTTCTTCTAACTTCAATGTAGAACGGCTTGGCGCATCTGATGGGAATTTCAGACGAGGGATACCCATAAAGAACTGTGAGTTATTGGTTGGGTAAGAGTAACCAACAAAACAGTGACCTGGAGCGATAAAACATAAGTGAAGCACAGGCTTCTTAGCGTTATCTTTCGCAGTCATCAGGCCTTTACCACGCATCGCTTGACGCATCGGCACAGTAAACTTACGACAGAACTTCAAAAGCTCTTTTGCTTCATTGGTGTCAGGCGTTTCAATACGGATGTCGCCACAACGTGGGAAACCTTCTTTCTCAGAAAGCGCCTCAAGAATTGGAGAGATACGATCATCAGTCGGCAGATCTTTAATTTCAGCTGTTACCGCGATCATTTGACGAGCAAAGATCAGCGATTGGAAGTCGATCTCTTTGACCAATTTATCGGCTTCGCCTGCTTGATAACATTCAAACAATACAAAGCCTGTATTGTTCTTTAAGCGAGGAAAACCAAACACTTCCAGTTGTGTTGCCTTGTCTTGAATTTCGCCAGCACATTCTTTTTCAAAACCAGAGCGACAATAAAGTAGTACGTGTTTCACTGAGTTACCTCTTTTATATTCAAAGCAGCGAAGGAGAAGACTCCCCAACCAATGATAAATAGTAGACCACCAAACGGTGTTATAGGGCCAAACCATTTTATTCCTGTCAGTGCTAGCCCATAAAGGCTGCCACTAAAACAAAGGATGCCGATGATAAAGCAAATTGCCGCAATGAAAAAATATTTTTGTGATTTAGCGCCAAGTTTCATCTGTAACAGAGCACCACATGCCAATATCGCTAGAGTATGAATAAACTGATACTGAACACCCGTCTCAAACACACCCAAAAGATACTCAGGCAAGATCGCTTTTAAGCCATGAGCGGCGAATGCACCAAGCATCACAGCAATCGCGCCAGAGATACCTGCAAACGTGAGTAAATACTTACTTCTCATCGAGTACCCCTTTGATAAACGCCGATAGCTTCTCAACGGTTAAGGCAATATTCTGCTGCTCTGTGTAACCAGAGCTCTTGCGCGGCTTAAAGCTGTGGTCGCCATCGGGGATAAATTCAACCCGAATAGAATCGGACAGTTCAAAGTCAGCAAACTCTTCACGCTTGCCAAAGGTATCGCGCTCACCTTGTAAAATGAGGCACGGCTTTGCTAACTCAGCCAGATGCTCACCTTTGTACTTCTCAGGTTTACCTGGTGGATGGAAAGGAAAGCCTAAACATGCCATTGCGGCCACCTTATCAACTTTAGACAAATGACTCGCCATACGCCCACCCATCGACTTACCACCAATCACAAGCTTATCGGCATCAACCTGCTCAATAATCTCTTGGTAGGCTTCAAGTAGCTTAGGTGCTCTGTCAGGTGGGCGACGCTTACCATCTTCAGCACGTTTAATCATGTAAGGGAAGTTGAAACGAATCACTCGCATCCCTTTAAAGGCTAACCCTTTGGCTACCGACTGCATGAACTCATGATCCATGCCTGCACCAGCACCATGGGCAAAGATAAAGGTGATCGGATTGTCTTCACCATCAATGATGACGTTATTCATCGAGTAAGTCCTCTTGTTCACTTTGCGCTTTCGCTAGCATCCAGTCGCGGAAAGTAGCAATGCGACCCATGTCGGCTTGTTTCTCATGACAAACCACATAGAAGGCGTTCTTACTCACCAACACTTCATCAAAAGGCGCAATCAAACGACCTGCTTCGATTTCAGGCTGCGCCAACACGTTGTTACCTAGAGCAATGCCCTGGCCGTGAGCCGCTGCCTGCAGCACCATGGTAGAGTGACTGAAGATAGGACCGTGATTAACGTTTACTCCGTCGATGCCATTTTGCTTAGCGAACTGTTTCCAATCCTTTCGCGAAGTATCATGCAATAGCGTATGACATGCCAAATCACTGAGAGATTCTAATGGTTTTACTCCTAACAGCACAGAAGGTGAGCAAAGAGGGATCAAGTATTCTTGGTAAAGCTTATCGGCTCTGAGCCCCGACCAATTACCTCGGCCATAGTAAATAGCCACGTCTACATCATCGGTCAGCGAGCCTTCATCCATATCAACGGCTTTGATCCTTACATCAATATCAGGTTCTTGCTGATTAAAGTCAGCGAGCCTTGGTACCAACCATTGAATAGCAAAACTCGGCGGCAAACTGATGGTCAATGCGCCCTTCTCACTTCGCTCAAGCACTTTGTCTGTCGCTTCTGCCAATGATGTGAAAATATCTTTGATATCTAAGAAGTAGCTTTGGCCTTCTTCAGTCAGCAGCAAAGAGCGGTTTCTTCGGCGAAACAGCTTCAAAGACAGGAACTCTTCAAGCGCTTTGATCTGATGGCTGACCGCCGCTTGAGTAACAAACAACTCTTCTGCGGCACGCGTAAAACTCAAGTGTCGAGCTGCTGCTTCAAACACTCTTAGCGAGTTTAATGGGGGTAATCGACGAGACATAGTTACTCTCTAAATAAGCATTAGTTTTTTTTATCTGAAACATTATAATTTGTCCATTGCCTAGCGGCCAGAGAAATTCTATATTTCATCCCGCAGCAGCTAGCCTGAACGGCTTGATTCTCTCTAGAATCAATTGGCTTAGCTCCTGCGATGTTGTGTTTGCAAACTCGTTCTTTTCGAGTTGGGTAGAGTTCTACCAAATGTTTTGTTGCAGTTTATACTGAAACGAGGCATGTACTTCCTGTATTTATTTTGACCTGTCTGTCAAATTTGTTTACACCGCCTTATGGGCGGTGTTTTTTTATGTGCAAAGGAATGTAACAACAAGTTTATCAATAGCTGTGCTAATTAATCTTTATTATTTTTCATCGCTAATCACAGAATCAGACACCTACTCAAATAATCAACTGAACACATACAAATAGCACCATTGAGTTGCACTAAAAAGTAACAGAATACTTCAAGATACTCACACTTCTTCAGCACTTATAAACCCGTTTAGAGCTCACTCTTTCTATCAATCAAAATTTCAATGCTGAGCATGACGATAGCACGCCCAAACTCACGCCTCTGTCTGACTACTGTAAATCATTCACAATAGAAAATAAAAAAGCCGCTTACTTTTCAGTAAGCGGCTTTGCAAAATGATTAACGGTTGGTCAACACACCACTATGGGCGGTAAACCTTAACGTTATGGAAGCCTTGCTCTTGTAGGTAAAGTGCCTGTAGACGGCTCATTACACCACGGTCACAGTACAGCAAGTACTCTTTCGCTTGGTCTAGATCGCCAAACTGAGTCGAAAGCTTGAAGAATGGGATGTGTTTAATTTCAACACCATCGATCTCTAGCGGGCTTTCGTCTTCTTCTTCTGGGCTACGGATATCAAGAACAATAGCGTCCTCAGCAACCGCTTGAACTTGTTCAACTTCTGGAGCTTGCTCTTGGCTCTCTTTCTCGATGTCACGGATATCCATAACACGAGCGTTCTCGATTACTTGATCCAGCACTTCAAAGTTAAACTTAGCTTCTTCTGCTTCTAGTTTACCTTTCTTCGCTTTCACGGTTGGCTTCTTAGAGATAACACCACAGTACTCAGGCATTATCTTAGCGAAGTCTTCAGTACCGATGATACGAGAAAGGTCGATGATGTCTTCTTTGTCCCAGTTGATAAGCGGACGAAGAATCAAAGTGTCTGTCACGTTGTCGATGTGGCGAAGGTTAGTTAGCGTT
Source organism: Vibrio splendidus 12E03 (assembly GCF_000272105.2). Taxonomy (GTDB): domain Bacteria; phylum Pseudomonadota; class Gammaproteobacteria; order Enterobacterales; family Vibrionaceae; genus Vibrio; species Vibrio splendidus_I. Next base: position 66,387 of record NZ_AJZD02000215.1, on the reverse strand, counting down.
TGGCTAGAAACCTGGCCAAGTGCTTCACCTGTTACTAGAGCTTCAATACCGAAGCGCTCTGCAACCATACCACCAGCACGCATGAACATACGCTTAAGAACAACGCCCATTTGGCCGTCTTCTACGTTCTCAAGGATTTCAGCAACCACAGGTTCAAAGTCTACAGAAATGAACTTCACCTTTGCAGATGAGCCGTATTTATTCCATAGGTAGTGAGCTACTTGCTTAACGCCAATCTCGTGCGCTGGGCCACCAAGGTTGAAGAAACAGTAGTGAACCTTAGAGCCACGTTTGATGTGCAGGTAGCTTGAAACACCAGAATCAAAGCCGCCTGAGATCAAGCTTAGTAGATCTTCTTGAGTGCCAAGAGGGAAGCCACCTAGGCCTTTGTGACGAGCTAGAACTTGGTTTAGCTTGTCGTTAGCCACTTCAACCTTAACGGTTACATCAGGGTTCTTAAGTCGAACTTTCGCTGACTCAACTGCTTGGTTTAGACCGCCGCCTACGTAGCGCTCAAGTTCAATAGAGGTAAAGTCATGCTTACCACGACGCTTAGCACGTACAGAGAAAGTCTTGCCTTCAATATCAGCACGGCTGCGTTCTAGTACTTGCTCGTAAATATCGTGCAAGTCTTTGAACTCAGACTGTTGAACTTCAAGAGAGTGGTGAATACCTGGAGTGTGAGTCAGAGCCTCTAACACTTCAGCGTAGTACTGGTCACTCTCAGATGTCACTTCGATATGATCGCGACGGTTGAATACCGCAACACTTTCACAGCGACGTTGAATAACGTTACGAATGTTGCACTCTAGAATCCTTGTGAAGCGCTTACGCACCGATTCACTTTTTACAAAAATTTCCGGATGGGGCTTAACAATAAATTTCATAGTACTTTCACAACATTAATGTTCAAAATTTTGAAAACGCTCATCGCCAAGTAAATTAGAGAATTTACACAGCACTTGAAGCAAGAATAGATCATATCTAAATCTAAGGGCGCGAATTATACATGAGAAAGTGAAGCAAGGAAAAGAGTGCTTGCTGCAACACCATCATTAAACCGCTTGTTATTAACAGTAGCAGGTTTCGAAACGACATAAATACCGCAAAGAACCATTGAAGACCAGCAAACAAAAAGCCCAACCTCATTATAAGGTTGGGCTTTCGATGCTATCTGCATGCTACCGTGTGTACACGTATAGGCTATTCATTAATAACAGGCACTTCATCACTGTAAAGCGGTTCGCCCTGCATGATGCTGATTTCAACGCGGCGGTTGAGGCTACGTTGCCATTCAGTATCGTTCGGCTCGACTGGTTCGGTATCCGCCATGCCACGTACTCTCAAGCGTTGATGAGAGAAACCACGCACCTTTTCCATCTCTTGAGCAACAGACACTGCTCGCTGTGATGACAAGTCCCAATTAGAGCGATAAAGCTCGGAATCAAGACGTTGATTATCGGTGTGCCCTGAGATTCGAACAATACCTGGAACATCTTTAACCAGTTCAGCTACCTGTCTCACCAAAGGTCGGAACTTAGGCTGTAGGAAAGCAGAACCTGATGGGAATGCACCCTTCTCACGAATTCGAATCACAATCTGCTGGCCAAGATTTTCAACTTCAATCGCGCCTTGGTCTATCTCTCGCTCCAACGCCTTCTTGATGCTTTCCATTAAGGTTTCCATCTCTTGCGATTGAGCTTCAGCTTGTTGTTGCTGTTGGTCTGACTCAGAGTTTTGATTGTCGTGAGTCGAAACCTCTGGCGACTTGCCTCCGGTCATCTTGCCTTGATCACGCATGGTACCGCCAGCACGCTCAGATTCACCTTCATGAAACTCCAGCGTTTGCTGCGTAATATCAATCGTCTGCTGCATGATCACATCAATCGGTGTCGGCTCTGGACGACCAGGTCGAAACTCTTGTGCAATGATGCTGGTGCCTTTAGGAATGTCTTTCACTTCCAAGCGGTTTTGTACACCAAACGCAAATTTCATCGAGCCAGCGATCTGTTTGAACTTCAGGACGTCCATCTCAGAGAATGAGAGCAGCAGTACGAAGAAACACATCAGCAGCGACATCAAGTCAGCAAATGTCCCCATCCATTGAGGTAACCCAGGAGGAGGACATTTACATGGATTCTCTTCATCCATCTTCAACTCCTCTTACGCCGGTTCACCATCAATCGTGCGCTTACCTTCGTTCAGGTAGCTCTTGAGGTAACCATCAATAACTCGTGGGTTCTGGCCATCTTGAATCGCTAATACGCCATCCATCACCAAACGACGGTTGAGTGTCTCTTGGTCACGACGTAACGCAAGTTTGTCAGCAATTGGAAAGAACACCATGTTCGAAAGAATCGCACCATATAGTGTGGTTAAAAGTGCCACCGCCATCGCAGGACCGATCGCTTTAGGATCATCCATGTTCGAAAGCATGGCTACCAGGCCAACCAAGGTACCAATCATACCCATCGCAGGGGCAACATCACCGAATGCAGAGAACACTTTCGCGCCCTGCTCGTGACGTTCTGTGGTTAATGCTATGTCTTTTTGCAGTGCAGCACGCACCACATCACCATCATGGCCATCCACCAATAGGTCGATGCCCTTTTGCATGAAACTGTTGTTAATTTCCATCTCTTCAAGTGCTAAGAAGCCACCTTTACGAGCAGCGTCAGCCATCTCTACAACTTTCGCAATAAGATCTTCAGGCTCATCCGCTTTAAACATAAAAGCTTTGCCTGCGATTTTAGTCGCACCAAAGAACTGTCCCATGGTGAACTTCATTAGAACAACAAAGGTTGAGCCACCAACTACGATCAAAATGGATGTCGTGTCATAGAACATCCCGAGGCTTCCACCTAGGATCATTGCCATAATTACAAAGGCAAATCCACCAATCAAACCTATTAGGGTTGCTAAATCCACTGAGCACTCCTCATGCTTTTTTGTAGCTCTATGTCGACGATAATCTTTGTATCGGCAAGACTATAAGATCTTTTAGTAAATTCTTGGCCTAAGTATCACACTTTTCGTTTTTGAATCCCAACTATTGGCTTACTTTGCTCTTATACGTAGCGTATAAACTCGATAAAGCTAAGGTTATTCAAGCAAAGTGCGTTCAAGCCCCTTAAAAACGAACTTTCTAGCAAAATTTCTTGGTTACATTTGACCATCTCAGCGGCCTAGGGTAACGTTCGTTCATCTTTCCAAACGCAGATTTATTATGGCTACTAAGAAACCTGAAAATATGAGCTTTGAAGCAGCAATCGAAGAGCTTGATGGCTTGGTTGATCAACTAGAAAATGGTGATCTAGCTTTAGATGATGCGCTGAAAAAGTTCGAACGAGGCATCTCCCTCGCTCGTGCCGGTCAAAGCAAACTAAATGATGCTGAACAGCGTGTTAGCATCCTACTGCAAAATGATGAAAACGCAGAACTTAGTGACTTTAACCCACAACCAGAATAACGAATTGTATGAGATCCCCTATGATCGAGACTTTATTGTCTTATCAAGCACGTAATAACGAGCAATTGAACCTTTGGCTTGATCGCCTACCACACCAAAATCAGAACCTGATCAACGCGATGCGTTATGGGTTACTTTTAGGCGGTAAACGCGCACGTCCATTTCTTGTCTACATTACAGGGGAAATGCTCGGCTGCACCGCTGAAGAACTCGACACTCCAGCATCTGCAATCGAATGTATTCATGCCTATTCTCTGATTCACGACGACCTTCCAGCAATGGACGACGATGAACTGCGTCGTGGCCATCAGACTTGTCACATCAAATACGATGAAGCAACGGCAATTTTAACTGGCGATGCACTACAAACTCTCGCGTTTACTATACTTGCGGAAGGTACATTAAGTGCTGACGGTGAAAGCAATCGCGTTCAAATGATTCAACGCCTAGCTGAAGCCTCTGGTGCACAAGGTATGTGTATTGGACAAGCACTTGATATTGAAGCTGAAAACCGCTCTGTCACGCTAGAAGAGTTAGAAGAAGTTCATCGCAATAAAACGGGTGCGCTAATGAAATGTGCGATTCGTTTAGGTGCGCTTGCTGCTGGTGAAAAAGCGTTTGAAGTGATGCCTCAATTAGACAAGTACGCCGATGCCATTGGATTAGCATTCCAGGTTCAAGATGATATTTTAGATATCACTAGCGATACTGAAACTTTGGGTAAACCACAGGGTTCTGACCAAGAATTGAACAAAAGCACCTACCCTTCTTTGTTAGGTTTAGAGGGCGCTCAAGAAAAAGCGCAAACTCTGCTACAGGAAGCGCTTCAAGCTTTGGCTGCAATCCCATACAATACCCAGTCACTCGAAGAGTTCGCCCGATACGTCATCGAGCGCAAGAACTAAGACAATAAGCGCGCATTACCTATGACTCTTGATATATCAAAGTACCCAACTCTTGCTTTGGCTGATAAGCCAGAGGATTTGCGTCTACTTCCAAAAGAGACGCTTACACAGCTTTGTGATGAATTACGTACCTATCTTCTTAACTCAGTGAGCCAGTCAAGCGGTCACTTAGCGTCAGGCTTAGGTACAGTGGAGCTGACAGTTGCTCTGCACTATGTGTACAACACGCCTTTTGACCAGTTGGTTTGGGATGTTGGCCACCAAGCATACCCGCATAAAATTCTTACTGGTCGTCGCGACCGCTTGTCGACTATCCGTCAAAAAGATGGACTGCACCCATTCCCATGGCGTCAAGAGAGCGAATACGACACCCTTTCTGTTGGTCACTCTTCAACGTCGATCAGTGCTGCACTTGGTATGGCTATCAGTGCGAAGAAAGAAGGCAAGAACCGTAAAGTCGTGAGTGTGATTGGTGATGGCGCGATTACAGCAGGTATGGCATTTGAAGCCATGAACCATGCGGGCGATATTCACAATGACATGCTGGTTATCCTGAACGATAACGAGATGTCGATCTCTGAAAACGTAGGTGCGCTAAACAACCACCTAGCTCAAGTTCTTTCTGGCAGTCTTTACACGTCAATTCGTGAGGGCGGCAAGAAAGTGCTATCAGGCGTTCCGCCGATTAAAGAGCTGGTTCGTCGTACAGAAGAACATCTAAAAGGCATGGTAGTCCCTGGCACCATGTTCGAAGAGTTAGGCTTTAACTACATTGGCCCAATTGATGGTCACGATGTCAATGAGCTGATTAAAACGCTTAAGAACATGAGAGACCTTAAAGGTCCTCAGTTCCTGCATATCATGACTAAGAAAGGCAAAGGCTACGAGCCAGCTGAGAAAGATCCAATCGGTTACCACGGCGTACCGAAATTCGATCCCGCACACTCAAGTCTGCCTAAGAGCACCAGCTCTAAACCAACTTTCTCTAAGATTTTTGGCGACTTCCTGTGTGATATGGCCGCGCAAGATCCTAAGCTGATGGCGATCACGCCTGCAATGCGTGAAGGCTCTGGCATGGTGCGTTTCTCGAAAGAGTACCCAGAACAATACTTCGACGTAGCGATTGCTGAGCAGCATGCTGTGACGCTAGCAACCGGTATGGCGATTGCGGGTGATAAGCCGATAGTCGCTATCTACTCGACGTTCCTACAACGTGGTTACGATCAACTGATCCACGATGTGGCTATCATGGACTTACCGGTCATGTTCGCTATCGACCGTGCTGGTCTTGTCGGCGCTGATGGTCAAACACACCAAGGTGCGTTCGACTTAAGCTTTATGCGTTGCATTCCAAACATGGTGATCATGGCGCCAAGCGACGAAAACGAATGTCGTCAAATGCTTTACACCGGCCACCAGCACACAGGTCCAAGTGCCGTTCGTTACCCTCGCGGTAATGGTATGGGCACTGAGATACAAAGTGAATTTACCGCGCTTGAGATTGGTAAAGGTCGTATCGTTCGCGAAAGCGAAAAAGCAAAAGATGGCTCGAAAGTCGCTATCTTAAGCTTCGGTACTTTCCTTGAGAGTGCACTTCAAGCCGCTGACGCCATCGATGCGACGGTTGCAGATATGCGCTTTGTGAAACCACTCGATGAAGCTCTAATCAAACAACTTGCTGCTGACCACGATGTTCTGGTAACTATCGAAGAGAATGCGATTGCAGGTGGTGCGGGCGCAGGTGTGATTGAATTCTTGATGCAAGAGAAACTGCTGATGCCAGTATTGAACCTTGGCCTACCAGACAAGTTCATTGCTCAAGGTACGCAAGGCGAACTGCATGAAGAGCTTGGTTTGGACGCGAAAGGTATTGAGAAGTCTATCTCTGACTACCTTGCTAAATAGCCTTAATACGTAAGCTCGTAAGCTCGTAAGCTCCGCAAACAAAAAAGGTTGGCCCTAGGGTCAACCTTTTTAGTATCTGCTAATTAGTTTGGTCTTTCAGTTAGCTCACACTAACCAACCAGCGAAATGTGCCACGGCATACAACGAAATAGCCGCCATAATACCCGCTACAATATCGTCAATCATGATACCTAAACCGCCGTGAATTCGTGCATCTAACCAACCAATCGGCCATGGTTTCACCATGTCAAAGAAGCGGAAAAGCACAAAACCAGTCAGCAGCCACTTCCAGTCATCAGCAGGGATATTCAACATAGGCACTAAGCTCATGGTGATCCAAAAGCCCGCAAACTCATCCCAAACGATAGAACCGTGGTCATGCACGCCCATATCGTCAGACGTTACTTGGCAGATCTTAATACCAATCATGCAGCTTACCACCACCACGGCAACGTAAGCAGGAAACGGTAACTGAACCAACAATAGGTACAACGGAATTGACGCAAGCGTGCCCATTGTGCCGGGAATAATAGGCGATAAGCCACTGCCAAAACCCGTTGCTAAGAAATGCCAAGGGTTTTTAAGAGAAATAAGAGAAAGTGGGTTTGTCATCAATTAACCTTAAAGTGATCGTAACCAGTTAAGTTCCAGCTTAGTGGTTCACCATTATTGTGTAATTCAAAATATTCTACAGGTCTTATCTGGCCAATGCAGGTGACTTTTGTACCTGTGTGTGACAAAGCACTTTCCAACGACCCTTTATTCTCTTCTGGTACAGTAAAGCACAGCTCGTACTCTTCACCACTCGTTAGCGCATACTGCTGAGCTGAAATGATATCAGGAGCGAACTGACGTAATTCTGCAGAGATAGGCAGCGTGCTTACATCAATACTCGCGCCAACTTGAGAACGCTTAAGGATATGTTTTAAATCAGCAATAACACCATCAGAGATATCAATCGCCGATGAAGCAAGGTTCACTAGCGCCTGACCAGCTAACACTCGTGGAGTGCTCACATAATGTCTCTCTTCTAGCTCAGCAGCATAGGGCTTCGCTTTGTTCTGCTCTGGGTTAAGTAGCACCTCTAGGCCAGCTTTACTGTCACCTAGGTTACCTGTTACGTAAATCCAGTCACCCACTTTCGCGCCATCTCTGCGCAGCGCTCGCCCTTCAGGAACAAAGCCTTGTACAGTCAGTGTCAGGCTTAGTGGGCCTTTGGTGGTGTCGCCACCAATTAACTGAATACCAAAGTAGTCTGCGAGTTTAAAAAAAGAGTCACAGAAAGGAGCAAGCCATGCTTCGTCGATTTCAGGCATAGTTAAAGCAAAAGAGACCCACGCCGGCGTTGCGCCCATAGCGGCAAGATCACTGATATTGGAAGCCAACGCCTTGTGCGCCACCCAAGCCGGATTCGCCTCAGCTAAGAAATGGGTACCAGCCACTAAGGTGTCGGTGCTGATCGCTATCTCAACATTGCCCGGCGCTTTGACCAAAGCACAATCATCGCCAGCAGCCAGAAGAACGTCTTTACGTTGTGGTTGTCGATTTACAAAATATTTTTCAATCAGGTTAAATTCGCCAGACATCACATGCCCTATCTTTAGTCTCATAAAAATCGCCGTAATTATGGATATCACAGAAATTTAGTTACAAAAAAGGCCAGCATAAAAGCTGACCTTTAGATTCAATATACGAACGTCTTATTTCTTACGAACGTGCGGTGCAGCTTTATCAAGCACACCGTTAACAAACTTATGGCTGTCTTCTGCTGCAAATACTTTTGCAAGCTCGATAGCTTCGTTGATAACCACTTTGTATGGTACATCTTCGCGACGAGTCATCTCGTACATAGCTAAACGTAGAAGCGCTAGTTCCATCAAATCCAGATCTTGCATAGGGCGAGATACGAATGGACGAAGCTTGCTATCAAGTTCCATGTGGCTAAGAGCAACACCAGTTAATAGGTCGCGGAAGTATGCAACGTCTGTTTCTGGCATAGCAAGAGCAGGCTCTGCAGCATGATGCTCTTCTTCATCATACTTACCACCAGATAAGAACTGTTCTTCAACGGTAGCAATATTTTCTTTAGTAATTTGCCAAGAATAAATTGCTTGTAGAGCAAATTGACGTGCGTTACGACGTGCGGCTGGTTTCACACTGGCCCCCATTAGGAATCGATTTCAGAAAGAACGTTGATCATCTCAAGTGCGCTAAGTGCTGCTTCTGCACCCTTATTACCAGCCTTGGTTCCTGCGCGTTCAATAGCTTGATCGATCGTATCAACAGTAAGAACACCAAACGCTACTGGAAGAGAATATTCCAGAGACACCTGTGCCAAACCTTTATTACATTCACTACAAACATAGTCAAAGTGAGGTGTACCGCCACGAATTACTGTACCAAGAGATACAATCGCATCGAACTTACCTGTTTTTGCAACGCGCTGCGCTACAAGTGGAAGTTCTACTGCACCAGGGCAACGAACAACAGTGATGTTGTCTTCGCTTACTTGTCCATGACGCTTTAAAGTATCGATTGCACCAGAAAGTAAACTTTCGTTAATAAAACTGTTGAAACGAGCAATAACGATAGCAATTTTTGCATTTGGCGCTGGGAAGCCACCCTCGATCACTTTCATAAGCCTTCCTTTAACTATTTTCATCAAGTGAGAATCGCCGGATTCTAGCACAAAACTGTGAGCAATATCTAATGGTAATTTAGAAGAACAGACACTGGCAATGTAAAGATGATAATGCAGCGCTGATCCCAAGCATATAGCAACAGCGAGGAGCCAAGTTTGTGTATTGAACACGTTTTGAGTCGAACTTGGCTACTTTGCCCTTTTGGCAAAACTTATCACCAAAAGAGCCACTGAAATCATCGGTAAACTATGTCGCTACAAACGGAGAAACGTCTGCTCGCTGACGCATGATTTATTCGCAAACGTACTCAACAACGTTAAGACCAAAACCACCCAATGCGTGGTAACGCTTAGAGCTTGAAGAAAGCAGACGCATATCGTGCACGCCTAGGTCTTGAAGAATCTGAGAACCGACACCAACACGACGCGAGGTACCCTGCTTCTTCGCCATAGTTGGCTGCTCGTTCTTGTCTTGCGCTTCGAATGTCTTCACTTTGTGAATCAAAGAGTCAGACGACTCTTCGTTGCCAAGAATAACCAACACACCGCCTTCGTCGCCAATGCGCTTCATTGCTTTATCTAGCGACCAGCTGCGTTCAGTACCACGGTCTGAATGAAGCAGATCAGTGAACGTGTCATGCAGATGAACACGTACCAAAGGAGCACCTTCAGATAGGTCACCTTTTTGCATCGCGTAGTGGATCTGGTTATCAATTGTATCGCGGTAAGTCACCAACTCGAAATCACCAAACTCTGTTGGTAAATGGCATTGTGCTACACGCTCAATCGTTGTTTCTGTGTTGTTGCGGTATTCAATCAAGTCTGCAATGGTGCCTAGCTTGATGTCATGCTTTTCTGCGAACACTTCAAGATCTGGGCGACGAGCCATGGTGCCGTCGTCGTTTAAGATCTCAACGATAACAGATGCTGGCTCACAGCCTGCTAGACGTGCTAAATCACAACCTGCTTCTGTGTGCCCTGCGCGAGTCAGAACACCGCCATCTTGCGCTGTCAGTGGGAAAATATGACCAGGTTGAACAAGGTCTGCCGCTTTTGCATCTTTCGCCACTGCCGCTTGAACCGTCACTGCCCGATCTGATGCAGAGATACCCGTCGTTACACCTTCAGCCGCTTCAATCGAAACCGTAAAGTTCGTGGTGTACTGTGCATTGTTGTCTTGAACCATAGGGGCTAGACCCATACGGCTTGAACGCTCTTTGGTTAGCGTCAGACAGATTAAGCCGCGGCCATACATCGCCATGAAGTTAATCGCTTCTGGCGTGACATGTTCTGCTGCCATGATCAGATCGCCTTCATTCTCGCGATCTTCATCATCCATCAGGATAACCATTTTTCCTAGGCGAATGTCTTCAATAATTTCTTGAGGAGTACTAATTGGCATTGTTCTATATCCTTTGAAATGGTTCTGCTTCCTAGAACCGACACTATTTAAACCTGATGATATTGCTTCGCTTTACAAAGTCTCGCTTGACGCACTTTGTCTCAACGGTTAGGCAAAACCATTCTGCTGTAAGAATTCCATCGTCAATCGAGATTCAGGCTCAGACTCTTGTTGCTGACCTTGCAGTAAACGCTCCATGTAACGCGCTAATACATCAACTTCTAGATTCACTTTACGACCGACATTGAATTGGTCGATGGTGGTTTCTGAAGAAGTGTGAGGGACGATAGTCAGCTTGAATGCGTTCTTGCGTAAATCGTTCACAGTCAGGCTGATGCCATCGACCGTTACTGAGCCTTTTTGAGCCACGTATTTTGAGATTTCTGCTGGCATTTCTACCCAGAATTCAATCGCACGACCGACTTGATTACGTTCAACAATCTCACCCACGCCATCAACGTGACCAGACACGATGTGTCCACCGAAACGCGTGGTTGGTAACATTGCTTTCTCAAGGTTAACTTTATCGCCTGCTTGGTAATCGACAAAACCCGTCTTTTTCAGGGTCTCAAGCGAAAGGTCTGCACTGTAGCTGTGGTCGTTATACTCAACAACTGTCAAACACACACCATTGGTAGCGATACTGTCGCCTAACTTAACGTCAGCCATATCAAGCTTACCAACATTAACCGTTACGGTGATGTCTTCTCCGCGGGGAGTGATTGCACTCAATGTACCTACGGCTTCTACAATTCCTGTAAACATTTTAAAACTCTTTTTGTTGTCAACGACACGTATGCAGTTGGAGTAACTATTTCCACTATGGTTTCGTTACTATCAGTTTCGAAATACGGGTTTCGCAACGATGCGAATATCCACACCAACCTGTCGAACATCTTTAATTTCTAGGTCAATAACTTCAGACATTGAAGTGAGCCCTAATGCGCCCATCAAACCTCGTCCGTCACTGCCCATAAGTTTAGGTGCTAAATAGAGGATTAGCTCATCCACCAACTGCTCTTCAATCAAGCTTTTTGCCAATGTTGCGCCCGCTTCGACCCAAATATGGTCGATATGATTCGCAGGTAATTGACGCATCAGATCGTGCAAATCGAGCTGACCAGCATCTGTAGTTGCGACTTCAATATCAGCAGACGCTTCGGCAACTCTCAACACTGATGTTGGAGTCTGGAATAACTTGAGCTCAGGACGCAGTTGGTTTTGACGATCAAGAATCACGCGAATCGGCTGACGCAGCTCGTCTTCAGCGTAATGATCTTTGATACTGCTTGGCAACTCTGCCCAACGAACATTCAACGACGCGTTGTCTTCAATCACCGTCTGGCTAGTTGACAACACAGCGCCTGATTTTGCTCGGTAGTTCTGAACATCACAACGCGCTTCTGGCGATGTAATCCACTGGCTTTGACCATTTTCCAATGCTGTTTGGCCATCAAGGCTAGCGGCCATCTTTAACTGAACGAATGGCATGCCAGTTTGCATACGCTTGATAAATGCAGGGTTCAAGTCGAGAGCATCTTGCTCTAGCAAACCGATTTCAACCTCAATACCCGCATCGCGTAACATTTTGATACCACGACCTGCGACTTTTGGGTTTGGGTCCTGCATGGCACAAATCACTTTGACTACTTGAGCCTTAATCAAACCTTCAGCACAAGGCGGCGTTCGACCGTAATGAGAGCAAGGTTCTAGCGTGACATAAGCCGTCGCACCTTTTGCTTTGTCGCCCGCCATTCGCATGGCATGTACTTCAGCATGAGGTTCGCCAGCTTTGGCATGAAAACCTTCGCCAACGATCTGACCGTCGGTTTGTACAATGACACAACCCACATTCGGATTTGGTGCAGTAGTGTAAATGCCGCGTTTTGCTAACTGAATAGCACGCGACATCATTTGAAAATCTAGGGGAGTAAAGTTTGACATGATTGAGGCGTTAATCCTCTAATTTAGCGATTTCTTCGCCAAACTCTCGGATGTCTTCAAAGCTGCGGTAAACAGAGGCAAAACGAATGTACGCCACTTTATCCAATTCTTTCAATTGGCCCATCACAAGATTACCAATCATCTCGCTTGGTACTTCACGCTCACCAGTTGCACGGAGTTGTGACTTAATCGTACTGATCGCAAGTTCAATCGCATCAGCACTCACTGGGCGTTTTTCTAGGGCGCGCTGTACACCACCCACCATTTTATCTTCATTAAATGGTTCGCGGTTTCCATTCGACTTTATGACCTTAGGCATCACAAGTTCTGCCGATTCGAACGTAGTAAAACGTTCACTACATGCAAGGCATTGACGGCGACGACGTACCTGATGGCCATCGGCTACCAGTCTTGAATCGATTACTTTAGTGTCGTTCTCTGAACAAAAAGGACAATGCATATCACCTCCAAATAATTGAATATCAGTGTAACGGAATTGCCAAACGTTAGGAAAGAAAAAGGGCCAATTAAGGCCCTTTTGTGTGGTGATTCATTGATTATTGCTACTCGATCGCCATTTCAAAAATGAGCTGAGGAGTAAAATTAACGACCAGCGTTAACCGCGGACCAAATAGTTCGCTTTACCTACCCATTTGTAGCTTGTCAGCTCTTCTAAACCCATTGGGCCGCGAGCATGCAATTTCTGAGTAGACACGGCGACTTCAGCGCCTAAACCAAACTGTGCGCCATCAGTGAAACGTGTTGATGCATTCACATAAACCGCTGCAGAACCAACAGAGTTAATGAAACGCTCTGAGCTCTCTAGGCTGTTAGTCATGATCGCGTCTGAGTGACTCGCGTTGTGTACACGCATGTGGTCAATCGCTTCTGTCACATCCGCTACCACTTTCACGCCGAGCGTGTAGCTTAGCCATTCAGTGTCAAAGTCGCCCTCAACCGCATCACGTTGGCCTTCAAAATCCGCTAGCAGTGATTTTGCACTGGTATCTGCAACCAAGGTTACCTTACCTGCTAAACGCTGTTTCAGCTTAGTTAAGAAAGCTTCAGCAACCGCTTCATGCACTAGCAGTGTATCTAACGAGTTACACGCTGATGGGCGCTGAACTTTAGAGTTTTCGACCACATCGACAGATTTATCAAGATCAGCACTTTCATCAACGAAGATATGGCTGATACCAAAGCCGCCGATGATAACTGGAATGGTGCTGTTCTCTTTACACATCTTGTGCAAGCCAGCGCCGCCACGAGGAATGATCATATCCACGTAGTCGTCCAGTTTAAGCAATTGAGAAACGAGTTCACGATCAGGCTTCTCGATGTACTGAACAGAAGCGGCTGGAAGCTCCGCTTTCTCTAATGCAGACTGGATAACTTTAACCAGTTCCATATTCGAGAAAAACGTCTCTTTACCACCACGTAGAATGCTTGCGTTACCTGTCTTCAGACACAGAGCTGCAATATCGATGGTTACGTTTGGACGCGCTTCATAGATAACACCCACCACACCAAGTGGTACGCGACGACGAGACAGCGACATACCGTTTTCCAGTACTTTGCTGTCAATCTCGCTGCCAACTGGGTCATTCAGGCTAATCACGTTACGCACATCGTTAGCGATACCGGTTAAGCGCTCTTCATTAAGAAGTAGACGATCAAGCAGCGCGTCAGTTAAACCCGCTTCGCGACCTAATTCGATATCTTTCGCGTTCGCTTCTAAAATCGTTGCTGCGTTTGCTTCTAGCTCATCAGCGATGATCGCCAATGCTTTATTCTTTTGCGCCGTAGATGCGGTCGCTAGGTGGAAAGCAGCGTCTTTTGCTGCGATACCCATGTTAGTTAAATCCACGTTTAACTCTCCCTAAATTCTGTCTGTCTTTGGATGCAAAAAGGCGATTCGCCTTATCATCACGAGCTATTCTTGGATTACAACAAGGTCGTCACGGTGAATGACTTCTGACCCATAATCGTATCCAAGAATGTCGCCAATATCTTTACTGTGCTTACCTGCAATTTTTGCTAGGTCTTGGCTTGAATAACTGGCGATACCACGCGCAATTACTTTGCCTTTACTGTCTGTGACTTGGGTAACTTCACCACGAGAGAATTCGCCTTTAACTCGAACAACCCCTTTCGCCAACAAGCTGCTGCCTTTGGTGTTGACTGCGTTTACTGCGCCGTCGTCAACCACGATGTCACCTGCTGAAGCAGGGCCCGCTAAAATCCAGCGTTTACGGTTTTCAAGCGCTTCCGATAAAGGCAAGAAACGTGTGCCTTGTGGGTTATCACTCAGTGAATCAAACACCACATTTTCAGCACTGCCCGCCGCAATAATCACTTCGATGCCTGCGCGACGAGCAATGTCAGCCGCCTGCAGTTTTGTTGCCATGCCGCCGGTACCTAATGTCGTACCGCTGCCGCCTGCGATCTTACGCAGTGTGTCATCAATAGTTTTCACTTCTTTGATGAGCTCAGCATTTGGATCTTTACGAGGGTCAGCCGTAAACAGGCCTTTTTGGTCTGTTAGTAGCAAAAGCTTATCAGCGCCGCACAAAATACCTACTAAGGCCGACAAGTTATCATTGTCGCCCACTTTAATTTCGTTGGTGGCTACTGCATCGTTTTCGTTTACTACCGGAATAATATCGTGTTCAACAAGTGCGTTGATCGTGTCACGTGCATTAAGAAAACGCTCGCGATCATCGAGATCAGCACGAGTCAGTAGCATCTGGCCAATCTTAAGGCCATAGATAGCAAACAAAGACTCCCAAACTTGAATCAACTGGCTTTGCCCAACTGCCGCAAGCAACTGTTTGCTCGCCATTGAGTTGGGAAGTGCGGGGTAACCAAGGTGCTCACGTCCTGCTGCAATTGCGCCAGACGAAACCATAACCACAGAGTGGCCTTGTTTTTTTAATTCAGCACATTGACGAACCAGCTCAACCATATGAGCGCGGTCTAATGCCAATGTTCCACCTGTTAAGACACTGGTACCCAGTTTAACAACGACAGTTTTACGCTGTGTTGTTGTCCCGCTTTGATGATTTGTTGTCATGAAGTCTTTTATGGATAAAACAAATAAGAGGTGATGTTTTAGCAATCAAAAGGGGAATTCACAAGCAGAAAAGGTGCGAAATCGCACCTTTTTGCTTTATATAGAAGAGTAACCTTTAAAATTAGACGAATTCGACAGACTCTTCGTCTAATTGGATGCTGATTTCAAACTTACTTTGAAGTTCATCAACCAGTTTTTTGTGGAAGGCTTCTTGAGTTCGAGAGACCTCAGCGACCGCCTTTTTAGGTAACGGCAAAGAATCCCAGTTACCATCGATGTTGTATTTACCGATATTGTACTTCGCCGAATATCCCTCTTCCGACTTGTCCAACTCCAGCCACCAGCCCCAAAACTCGCGTTCTTCTGGTGATTTTTTATCGTTCACACATACAGACAAGCAATCAAAGATATAGTGACCTTCTTCTGATTGCGGTTCCCTCAAGTATGGCCCAATCGCCTTTAAAACATTCAACAAGCGGTAATGCGTAGGTTGTTGTGTCACTTCTGACATATTGAATCTCCATTTTCAATGTTAAGAATGACGTTACTCAGACTGTTATACGTAGAAACTACGCAATTGGATTTTATAAATTATTGCTGAGTATCAGGTACTTAGTTTGTACACTTTTCATGCTTAACTAATTTAGGAGAAATGTCATCTAAATAATTCATCCTCAAGCCACTTTATCGCCAATTCGAGGGATTGCTCATAACCTTGTGTAATTGACTTAGCTTTGATTTTCTTCGCTTTTCCGTAATCACTATAAATAGCAACCAGTTGATTATCCATCGGTGGTGATACAGGATCACCCTCTAAGGCCAATGCCAAGATAGGAACACTGGTTTTACTGTTTGACAGCAAACCTTGCACCTTCAGTGACCACGCCATCAATTGCCCAGAAAGACTATTGATATCGACCGCCCCTTTACCAAGACGCGAAGCCAACACATCCAAATGCATCTTAGGCATCTGTTTCAGTTTGTCGGCATGAACAAAGATATCGTGAATTGGCGCGCCTAAAGAGATACATGCTTTTATCTTATGTTGCTCAAGGAAAGATAATCTGACCATCGCATTGCCGCCAAAGCGGAAGCCAAATAAACCCACTTTGTGGTGATCCACCCATGGAATGTTAGGCAGCTCATTCAGCACAGCTTGGTGAAGACAAGACGAGTCTTCTGTCAAAGGCCAATGCGCACTGTGCCCTATCGATGGCATGTCTACCGTTAACATAGCAATGTTCTTAGGTGCTAAATAATCCCTAAACAAGCGCCACATATCAGTTTGTAAGCTATCGAGACCCGCGCTGACAATCACAACTGGTTGTGGTTTGTCTGTTTTAGTTAGATGCAAGTTCGCTTTGATCTTCTTGTTTTGGTACGGAATATCAATCTGCTTGACGATCAACTTAGTGTGCTTGATCGCTTCAGAATAGGCTGCGTTGGCCAACACTTGGGCCTGAGCTGCCAAATTGTCGTTCTTGAGATGTGGGTAACCCGCAATACTGAAACACAACGATGCTGAAAACAGCTCTTCAGCCATCTCTTCACCGTTCTTTTCATTAGAACGATTCTGATGTTGCATACCCAGCTTGGTCCATTCGTATGCCCAATTACCACTTCGGTAACCCATAACCGTATCAAGCCACTCATCGGTTGTACGAGAGTTATCTGATGACGCGATGCGAGCCAATACCGCTTCTTGCTCTATTGGATTAACGCCTTGCCATACCCACTGAAGACGTCTTAGGTTTCGGTACCATGATGAGTTTTGCTGTTCACGCTTCTCATCCAATAACGCTTCAGAGCTTGGCATGTATTGTGTCAACATTGAGGTCTCTTTCGCCTGTTTGTGCTTTACAAACAAAGTTTCCGAAAGGTTCGAGCTCGTTTCTTCTGGTTCAGACATTGGGATACTTAATAAGAAATGGTTGTCACTAATAATATAAAAAAAAATGACCCTATAAAGGGTCATTTCTCAAAAAACTAAGTTTACGCTTATTTTGACTTGCGATTTACTGGCTCAACGTAGCTTAGGCTAGTATCCCAAGGTTGCTCAATCCATGTGTCTTGAGCGATATCAACAATGTACTCGTCTAGCAAATCAGCGCCAGATGGCTTTGCACATACAGCGATCAGTTTCGCTTTAGGGTACATTTCGCGAAGCTTACGTGCAGTGTCACCACTATCAACCAAGTCTTCAACGATTAGGAAGCCTTCGCCATCACCTTCAGGTGCTTTAACTACTGTCATATCACGTTGGTGATCGTGGTCGTAGCTAGAAATACAAATCGTATCTACGTGACGAATACCTAGCTCACGAGCCAAGATTGCACCAGGAACCAAACCACCACGGCTTACAGCCCAGATGCCTTTCCACTGCTCTGCTGGCATTTGCTTTTCAGCAAGTTGACGGCAGTAAGTCTGCATGTTGTCCCAAGTGATAACGAATTTGTTGCTCATAGTATAAAACCTAATAATTTTGTCATGTTATTAGAGGCTATCTCAAACATAGCCTCTTCAGCGATTAAGCAGAAACCTAGACGATTAAGCGAAAATGTATTTAAGAATAAAGATAGCCGACATTACCCACACAGCAGGTGAAACGTCGCGACCTTTACCACTTAGCAGCTTAATTGCAGCGTAAGCGATGAAACCTAGTGAGATACCCTCAGCGATAGAGTACGTCAGCGGCATAAGCAAACATGTTACCACGACTGGTGCTGCTTCCGTAAGATCACGCCAATCAATGCCAACTAGGCCAGACATCATCAGAATTGCTACATAGAAAAGTGCACCTGATGTTGCGTAAGCCGGAATCATACCTGCAAGTGGCGAGAAGAAAAGAGCCAGTAGGAATAAGATACCAACAACAACAGCCGTTAGACCGGTACGGCCGCCTTCAGCAACACCCGCAACACTCTCAACATAAGAAGTAGTATTTGATGTACCTAGCAGTGCACCAATAGATGTTGCTGTAGAGTCAGCAAGCAGTGCTTTGTTCAAGCGAGGTAGTTTGCCGTCTTCTTTGATTAGGTTTGCTTTCGTTGCAACACCAACCAGAGTACCCGCTGTATCGAACAAATCGACGAACAAGAATGCGAATACCACTGAAATCATACCGATTTCAAATACAGCAGAGAAATCAAGCTGCATGAATGTCGGAGCAAGGCTTGGTGGTGTAGACATGATGCCGCCGTATTGAACGTCACCAATAACAATGCCAAGAGCTGTGATAGCTAGAATCGCAATCATTACTGCCCCTTTCACGCCACGGTGAACAAGAGCAATCGTTAGGAAGAAACCAAGTGAGCCTAGGATAGGAGCAATCGCGGTAATGTCGCCCAGTGAAACTTTAGTTGCTGGGTTAGAGACAACGATGCCTGCATTGCTAAGCGCAATAAACGCTAGGAAAAGACCGATACCTGCAGAGATACCAACACGCAGAGACATAGGGATCGAGTTGATAATCCATTCACGGATCTTAAAGATGCTTAAGAAGATGAAGATTACGCCTGATACGAAAACCGCTGCCAGAGCAACTTGCCACGTATAACCCATACCCATTACAACAGCGTAGGTAAAGAATGCGTTCAAACCCATGCCTGGAGCTTGAGCAATTGGGTAGTTAGCAACAAAGCCCATGATGAAACAGCCAATAGCAGCCGCTAAACAGGTTGCTACAAATACAGCGCCATGGTCCATACCAGCATCAGCTAGAATCATTGGGTTTACAAAAATGATGTAAGCCATTGTTAGGAAGGTTGTTAGACCTGCGATGATTTCAGTGCGCACATTGGTGCCATTTTCACTGAGTTTGAATAGCTTTTCGAACATTATCGAATCCTATAAGGGTAAAAAGTAAACGGTTGCGTAATCGATTGGCTGTGGATTATAAAGTTATCAAATAACAAATTCCAGATAGAATTAAGGCTCTAATCGATATTTATCAGAATGCCGTATGAAACAAAGCGATTAAAAACGCAGTAATTACCAAGGAATAATCATAATAAACAGTTAATTAAGCCCATTAAGCACAATGAAAAATCTTGGTTACTTTTTCGACCATCGGTTATTTTGATAGAGAATCTAGCCATTAAATTCTGAATTCAAACCCACAAGAGTTGTGTATTTTTCAACAGGATCAGTAATAAGGCGCAAATTGATATTTTGGCGCTTAAAAAACAACCACGCAGAGCAGCAGGAAAAGAGACGAGATAAAGCGGTTTGGAAAAGTAGCAGGCAAAAAAAACGCCACTCAAAACTGAGTGGCGGTAGAATCTGTCAACCAAAAGGGCTGTAAAAGAATTCCAATATATAGGGGTGAACAAAACTGTTCGAGTCACATGCTTACGGTATTAGTAACCAAAGCTTGTAGGGTATGCAAAGTTGCTAGTGTAAACAGAGCTGTTAATCCAGAACATTGCAGATGGTAAACCTTTCATAACTATCACCTTAATAAATCAATAAAAAACGAATTTGATTTCTCGGTTCCTTGGAGGCGATAAAACGGACTCATCCTTTGAGCATTTACTCTTCATCTCAGAAGTTGGTTATTAATATACCCTAAAGAAAAAAGATTACAAGTATTTTTTGCTATGCGTCACACTTTTGGCTATTTACGGTCATTTTGCAAACTTATTTTTGTAATAAAATTACAGAACAGGATTAAACAAACGTTTGCTTGCGCCATTTATAAGTATCAAGGTGCTTAGCCATGATCAGATGGACAAGATCGCATTCAAAATTTGAGCTATTTGAGGTTTAGAACCGCTACTCGTCAAAACGCTCAAGTGGTATGCTGTTGCCATCAAAACAGACCCATATTTTAGATTTTTGTTCTAGGTTTTTACCCATACAAAACCTAAATATATGGTTATTAAATAAAAAAGGAGTCATCCGTGTCTGAATTCCATTCTGAGATCAGTAAATTATCCCCTGCCCCTATCTGGCAGTTCTTCGATAAGATTTGCTCAATCCCACACCCTTCTAAGCATGAAGAAGAGCTTGCTCAATACATTATTGCTTGGGCAACAGAGCAAGGCCTAGATGTACGTCGTGACCCAACGGGTAACGTATTCATCAAAAAGCCAGCAACGGCGGGTATGGAAAACAAAAAAGGTGTAGTGCTACAAGCTCACATCGATATGGTTCCACAAAAGAACGAAGACACAGTTCATGACTTTGCTAAAGATCCAATTCAACCATACATTGATGGTGAGTGGGTTACAGCTAAAGGCACAACGCTTGGCGCTGATAACGGCATGGGCATGGCTTCTTGCCTAGCGGTTCTTGCTTCAAACGAAATCCAGCACGGCCCTATCGAAGTTCTACTAACAGTAGATGAAGAAGCAGGCATGACTGGTGCTTTCGGTCTTGAAGCGGGTTGGTTAGAAGGCGATATCCTTCTTAACACCGATTCAGAGCAAGAAGGCGAAGTGTACATGGGTTGTGCTGGCGGTATCGACGGCGCAATGACATTTGAAATTGCTCGTAACGCGATTCCAGCTGACTTCGTAACACGTAAGCTAACGCTAAAAGGCCTAAAAGGCGGTCACTCTGGTTGTGATATCCACACAGGCCGTGCAAACGCAAACAAACTGCTTGCTCGCTTCCTAGCGGGTCACGCGAAAGAGCTAGACCTACGCATCGTCGAATTCAAAGGCGGTAGCCTACGTAATGCGATCCCTCGTGAAGGTTTCGTAACGGTTGCAGTACCTGCTGCAAACCAAGAGAAACTGGCTTCTCTATACAACGACTACACAGAGCTTCTTTCAACTGAGCTAGGTAAAGTAGAAGACAGCATTGTTACTTTCAACGAAGAAGCTTCAGTTGAAATGGGCGCACTTGCAGCTGCTGACCAAGCTCGCTTCATCGCAGCACTTAACGCGGCGCCAAACGGCGTGATTCGTATGAGTGATGAGATTGAAGGTGTTGTTGAGACATCTCTAAACGTGGGGGTTATCACGACAGAAGAGAACTCAATCACTGTACTTTGCCTAATCCGCTCTCTGATCGACTCTGGCCGTAGCCAAGTTGAAAGCATGCTTCACTCTGTAGCAGAGCTTGCGGGTGCGAGCATCGAGTTCTCTGGCGCTTACCCAGGTTGGAAGCCAGATGCAGATTCAGAAATCATGCACATCTTCCGCGACATGTACGAAGGCATCTACGGTCACAAGCCAAACATCATGGTTATCCATGCTGGCCTTGAGTGTGGTCTATTCAAAGAACCTTACCCGAACATGGACATGGTTTCTTTCGGCCCTACTATCAAGTTCCCTCACTCTCCAGATGAGAAAGTGAAGATTGATACGGTTGAGCTATTCTGGAACCAAATGGTCGCGCTACTAGAAGCAATCCCAGAAAAAGCTTAATTCGATAAGCTACGTTTGTTCAATAAATGGTGTTTACAGTAAACACCATTTATTCAGACAAAATAAAACAGGTACTCAATGAGTACCTGTTTTTGTATCTAATCTTTGCAACCAGCTAAGACATTAAGCGCGTGACGCTGCGTAGCTCTCTAGCTCATCAATTGACGTTTGTGCAACGACTTCACCATCGATAAAGTACGTTACCATCTCGCCATCACGAACACCGATTAGTGTCGCTCGCTCACCAGACTGGTAAGTGATATCCATTTGGATAGTGTTTTCATCAATCTGCTGCATCTGACCTTTTTCGATCATATTTACATTAGTGATTGGACCTACAGGCGCTTCCGTTAGAGACGGATCTAGCTGATGGTTGATATCAATGTAAGTATCCACCTTAGTATCAAAGATATGCGGCGCACCCGTTAGTGGGTTGCTACCAGTCCAGAACTCTAGTGAGTTGAATACCAGGTAATCCGCTGCAACCGTTAGACCGTATGCCGGTGCCAACAGTAAGTTTAAGCCACCACGTGCGTAACGGTTATCAACGGCTTTAAGGTTGAACTTCATTAGGTAACCCGTTACTGCGTTGCTACCAACACAGCCAGATAAAGCAACAGATACCACTGCAAGTGCTACAACTTTTGAAATTGTTTTTTTCATTTTCATCTCGATATTTGAAATTGGCCGCCAGAAAATGGCGATGGATAATAGCAAGTGCGAAAAACACAATTATCAGAGTTAAATCAATAAATTGTCAGAAACCTTACAAATAAAAAGCGTATTCCAAAGAGGGCGCCATCCATGGAATACCGTTCCCGATGCGCCTCCACAAAAAAGTTTTGTCGTTACCGTAAACCGATTGATTCGTACTAAAAATCAACGATTGCTACATTCCGTGTTAACGAATTATCACCATGTTGAGAACAACCTAAATGGCAAGACTAAAACCTAATCAACCATTCGAATTACTTGGTTCTACTGTTCAGCCAGGACAGCGAATGGAGATTGAACTGCAAGCAGCTCAGCTTTACACGCACTCTCCACTTTCAATCCCGATTGAAATCATTCACGGTCGCCAAGCAGGTCCAACACTGATGGTAAACGCAGCGATTCACGGTGATGAGTTAAATGGTGTTGAGATTGCTCGACAGCTGACGAACGCTATCGATCCAAAGAAACTGAAAGGTACCTTGATTGTCGTGCCTATCGTTAACGTGTTCGGTTTCATCCATAAGTCTCGTTACCTACCAGACCGTCGCGATCTAAACCGTTGCTTCCCAGGTAGTGAGAAAGGATCGCTAACATCACGTATCGCTTACACTTTCTTCGAGAACGTGGCTAAGCACTGTGATTTCATTCTGGATCTACACACGGGTGCGATTCACCGTACGAACTTGCCACAAATTCGTGCGAACCTTTCGAACCCAGAAACCATGCGCATCGCAAAAGCCTTCGCGACCCCAGTGATCATCGACTCACCTCTGCGTGATGGTTCACTACGAAGTGAAGCGGAAAAGTTGGGGATTCCAGTACTGACATACGAAGGTGGTGAGGCACTGCGCTTTGATCACCTAGCGATTCGTGCAGGCTACCTTGGCATTCACCAAGTAATGAAAGAAATCGGCATGCTGCGTCCGAACCGTAAGAAGCTGCCAGAACCAGTATTGAGCAAATCCACCAGCTGGATTCGTGCAGAATCAGACGGTATCTTGCGTAACATGGTGAGACTAGGCGAACAAGTTGAAGCAGGACAAACTCTTGCCTACATCAGTTCTCCACTGGGTCATCAAGAGAGCCAAGTTATCACGACTAAAGGCGGTATCGTGATTGGCCAACAAACGCTACCTTTGGTGAACGAAGGTGATGCTGTGTTCCACATCGCTTACTTCAAGCAAGACGATGAAGAAGTGGGACAAACAGTAGAAAGCTACATTGAAGAAGTAGCAGAAGATGATTGGCTAACTGCGCTAAACAACTGATTAAGGCTTGAGAGAGCGATGTAAAAAGCGAGAAGCCAAAACCGTCGCTCTTAAGCAAATAGCAACGAACTCCACAAACGAAAAAGCCCCAATATAGGTGACTATATTGGGGCTTTTTTATAACTCCCTTATCTTAAAATTAAGGGACCTATAAATTAATCGTGCACCGAATTACTCAGCGTCTTCTTGCTCTTCTGCACGAGCTTTAGCGCGTGCTTCACGTGCTTGCTCAGCTTTAAGCTCTTTAGCGTGACGTAGTTCATCGCGCTCTTTACGTTGCTCCGCTTTACGCTCGTTACGTTCAGCTTGGTTTGCGATGAAAGATGCTAGCTCTTTCTCAGCCCACTCTTGTGCAAGCGCTTCTGTTTCGAAACCAGACTCACGCTTAGATACTGTTGTGCTGCGAGACGTTACTTGACGAGTAATCTCTGCACACCAGCCGTTGCGTTTTTCTGTAAGGCGGATATCAAATTTTTTGTTCTTAGACATGTTCTATTTTTTCCTAAGGGAGATCATTATGGGATCGGTCAACTTTGATAACTCCATCTAAGTGAGCATCTTTTAACACCATCCCTTGGTAAGCGCGGTATTAGAGCACAAATCAACGAATATTGCTGCAAATATTTGCAGCGGATCACACTCTAGTGCTGCAAATCGTTTGCGGCTCATTTTTAAGCACTCAACAGCCTCTAATCCCTAACAATTTCAGTCTCATTTCATCGGCAACCATCAAATGAACTATGCTCAAACAGAGATAAATGAGTCGTCTAACCCGTTAGCTTGGTAGGCGTTAATTATCTTCCCCTACTCCGCCCATAATTAAAATAGCTAAGGAGTTGCTATGGATAGCTTCATCAAAAATTTACCGAAGGTTGAGCTGCACTTACACATTGAGGGCACATTGGAACCAGAGCTGATGTTCGAACTGGCCAAGCGCAATAACGTATCGATCCCCTTTGAGAACCCAGAGCAAGTGCGAGATGCCTATCAATTCCACAACCTGCAGTCTTTTCTCGACATCTATTATCAAGGCGCCAATGTACTGATTCATGAACAAGACTTTTACGACCTCACTTGGGCCTACCTATTAAAGTGCCAACAAGACAATGTGGTCCACACTGAGATTTTCTTCGACCCGCAAACCCACACTGAGCGCGGTATCGCCTTCGACACTATTATCACAGGCATTACTCGAGCACTCGACCAAGCTGCACATGAACTTGGGATAAGCAGCCAACTGATCATGTGCTTTCTGCGTCACCTTGATGAAAACAGCGCGTTCGAGACACTCAAACAGGCTTTGCCTTACAAAGATAAAATCATTGCGGTTGGTTTAGATTCATCAGAACAAGGTAACCCACCCGAGAAGTTTAAGCATGTATTCCAAGAAGCGCTCAACCAAGGCTTCCTGACTGTCGCACACGCCGGAGAAGAAGGCCCTGCGCAAAACATTATCGATGCATTGAGTTTGTTAGGTATTACACGAATTGATCATGGCGTTCGCTGTGTTGAAGATAAAGAACTGATGGAGCAACTAATAGCCAAACGTACTCCACTGACGGTTTGTCCACTATCGAATACCAAGCTAAAAGTCTTCGATACCATGGAGCAGCACAACATTGTCGAACTACTGAGAAAAGGACTCTGTGTCACCATCAATTCCGACGACCCGGCTTACTTTGGTGGCTACATGAATGATAATTTCCTAGCGGTTGCCAACGCCCACCCTGTCACTCATCAAGAGTTAGCGCAGTTCAGTATTAATGCGGTGGAAGCGAGTTTCATCTCCCCTCATGCCAAAGAAGACCTGATTACGCAGGTACGCCAATACTTGATAGCGAACACTCAATAAGTTCATAAGTGTGTAGTTCAATCAAAAAAGGGAAGCTCAACGCTTCCCTTTTTATCAATATACCAAAATCAGTTTACCCCGGATGACCATCCACTCGTGGGGTAAGTAACATCATGCCGAATTTCCAAATAAACAGACCAAACGCCAACGTCCATAAGCCTGCGCTTAGGTTCACCATCTCAAACAAATAACCAGGGAAGAAGGTGACACCTAAGCTACGTACTAGCGCTGCCACAAAAATTGCAGAGAATGCGAGCGCCATGCTTGGTCCTTTGTAAATCGCACGACCAGTGTGTCCCATTGTCACTCGGGTTATCATCGCCAGAATCAAACCGCTCAAGCCACCAATTGCGAACAAGTGCAGCATGTTATGACTGGCAAATGGGTTCTCTAACAGGCCACGTAACAACAAGCTTAGAGGAATACACAAGTAAGCCGCATGCAGTGACCACACCAAAGGTTCAGATAGGGTTGTCCAGGGTTTCCAACGGATGAAGCGTACCAGTTGAGCAACACCGGCAAAAACCATTAATCCGCTGCCCATTTGAGCAAAGGCCAGAGGGAAGAAGCTCAGCACAAACAGTCCTACCAAAGGCAGGTTTGCAAGCCATTCCAACCACACCAATGGCTGCGCTTTTTCAAAGTTAAAGCGACGTGCAGTGAAGAATGGGATCACTCGTCCGCCCATGACAGACAGCAGCAAGGTAAACCACCACAGCATGGCTTGCCATACCGCTGATGATGGGAACGGAGGCATTCCCTTAATGGTCGCGTAGCTCGCAAAATTCGCCACAATCGCCAGTACAAACAGCGGAACGAAGAACAAGTTCTTCCAACCTTTCGACTGCACTACACGAAAACCGATCTCGTAAGCCGCGAAGATTAAGAACAGCGCTTCAATCGAAGAGATCAGCCACAGCGGAGCCGGCGTCCAAAACAGAATACGAGGTGCTAACCATAAACCGACTAGCGCGGCTAATCGATAATGCTTGGTGCCATTGACGCCTGTCCAGGTTTGCACGGCAGTGAGCACAAAGCCGACAACAATCGCCATCGAAAAACCAAACAGCATCTCATGCACGTGCCACCACAGTGCGGGAACGTTTAAAACCTCAGGCTGACCGTTTTGAAACATGATGACCCAAGCCACAATCGCAATCACGGCATAGAGACTGCCTAGAAAGAAGAAAGGTCGAAAGCCTAAACGCAGGTAGGCTGGAATCGCGTCTTCTACACTTTTATCTGTGATATTTAACAAACTCGCTCCTAATTCTCAGATAAGCGGCCAAGGTATTACCTAAACCAAATTTGGTGTGCATCAAATTCGATGCAATATGCAAATTACGTTGCATGAAACGCGCCAACTAGATAAAGCCAGAAAAAACAGCCACTCACGAGATTCAATAGCCAATAAACAAGTCAAAAAAACACAACCCAAAGAGTCATAAAGACATATAGATGTGTAAATAGAAACTTACTGACTTTTGCCATCTCGCCACATATAGTAAGACTAGTCTCAAATACAAAAGAACAGACAAGGAACGCGATGTATATTTTTGGTTATGGCAGCTTGATCAACTCATCTTCACGTCAACTCACAGGTCAAACAGGTCAAGCAATCCCAGCGATTGTTCATGGCTTAGTGCGCCATTGGAGTAAGATCGATGACAGTTACGTGTTATCCCCTTTGATCGTCAACCTTGGTGAAGGGCAAGTGAATGGTGTTTTGCTTGAAGTCGACGAGGTAGCGCTTGCTGAGTTTGATCATCGTGAACGTGGCTATCGCCGAATCGAACTCAAACCCGAGCAGATAGAGAGCCAAACTGACTTTAAAACGGATCAATCGATCTGGGTATACATCAAAGACGAGATTGAAGCGCCTTGTGAGAACAGCCCTATCGTTCAAACCTATGTCGATACCGTTATAGCTGGGTGTTTAGAGGTGTCTGAAAGCTTTGCGGCGCACTTTGTCAAACACACACAAGGTTGGCACCACCCATTAGAAAATGACCGCCACCAGCCTAAATATGGCAACCTTGCAGGTGTTTCAGATCACCACCACAGTGTAATTGATGGTTTGATATTGAGTGCGCGCGGCTAACCTTTAAAGACTTAGGTGATGTTGAAGCTGCAATAATTTGGATCTTTGGTCATTTTGGAGCTTTGAGAACATAGAGGTCGATGAGCTTATAACAAATGAGCTCACCGACTAAGTAGACCGCTTAAACCACTCGAATACCCGCTGGCATTGCACGCTCTGGTGTCAGCAAGACACTTTCAGATTCATCATCGGTTTCTGCACACAGCAGCATGCATTCAGAAGTGTGGCCTCTCATTTTGGCTTTCGCTAAGTTACATAGCACCACGACCTGTTTACCCATTAACTCCTCTTCTGTGTAGTAAGGCACTAGGCTAGTCACTGTTTGCAGCGTCTTTTCACCCACATCGACTTGCACGATGTAAAGCTTGTCCGCATTTTCATGACGTACAACCTCGATGATCTTACCCACTCGCATTTCTAACTTAGCAAAGTCACCATAAGAGATAGTATCCATTTCTCACTTCCTATATTGATTGATTTTTTACCCACCAAGAATTTACTAAAATTAAGTAAAATGTAAATGTTTACACTAGCACTAAGTTCAATAATTACAAGCGGTAAAGATCTCAATAATAGAAGTAAAATAAGAGTTTCATTGCCTTGCTCTCATTGTCGGTGTTAAATAAGCACAGCAATCAAATGAGGTTAAAAATGGCGACAATCAAAGATGTAGCAAAGGAAGCTGGTGTTTCTGTTGCAACCGTATCTCGAGTGATCAATAAATCCCCTAAGGCGAGTGCTAGCTCTATTGAGTCAGTAACTAAAGCGATGTCTAAGCTTGGCTACCGTCCCAACGCCAATGCTCGCGCGCTGGTAAGCCAAAGCACCAATACCATTGGCGTACTCGTGGGTGATATTTCGGATCCTTTCTTTGGCACGCTCGTTAAATCGGTCGACAACGTGGCAAGAGAAAACGGCAAACACATCTTAGTGGGCAACGGCTCTCATGACCGTGAAGAAGAGAAGCAAGCCATTGAACTGCTGATCAATAACCGCTGCGATTCACTTGTGATTCACTCAAAAGGTCTAACCGATGAAGAGCTGATCGGCTACGCCAAAGAAGTGAAAGGCTTAGTGTTGATCAACCGCTATATCGAAGAGATTGCCGAACGCTGCATCTTCCTTGATAACAAGAAAGGCGCATTTCTCGCGACTGAATATTTGATTCGTCATGGCCATAAAAACATTGCCTGTATCGCCTCTTCTTCAAGCATTGAAGATGCAAATGAACGTGTTGAGGGCTACCAAGCCGCTCTGAAAGAGTACGGCATTGAGCTATCTGAAAGTTATATTGAACACGCCCAGCCAACCAGCGATGGCGGCGAGTATGCGATGACCAATCTGCTGACTAAATCCCTACCGATCACCGGTATTGTGGCCTACAACGACTACATGGCCGCGGGTGCCTTGTCTGTGCTCGACGAGAACGGCATTCAAGCACCGGATAACATGTCGATCATCGGCTTTGATGATGGATTAATTGCCCGCTATGTTCACCCGAAACTGACGACCATTCGTTACCCTATTCAAATGATGGCTGAGAAAGCAACACGACTCGCCTTGAGCTTGGCAAAAGAGGAAACAACTTCGGCAGAGCCTATGATGTTCTCTCCTACTTTGGTGCGCCGTAACTCGGTAGAAAAAGCCTAAGCGACCGTTTAAAAAACGCACTAAGAAACAAAAAAGCCCTAACAGAATCACTTCTGCTAGGGCTTTCTTACCTTACTCAAGTACCCAACACTCACTTCCTATTTAGACAAAATGATTGCTAGGTGCCGCTTTGGTTCATCTCCCCCAGAGACACATGACAAGTCACACCCCTCTATTCATCAATAAACAAAAGCAATGGCATCACCGCTTTGAGCTAGAGCGTACTAGTTTGAAGAATCCCCCGAAAATTCAAACTGGTAGCAGGTACGATAGTGGTATTCTTGTTCAGGCTGGAGAATACAACTGTCCTGCTTCCACTCTGGGTGGTTAGGAGAGTCAGGTAAGAACTGGGTTTCTAATGCCAAACCTGCGTAATCTTCATAGCTGCCACCACTTCGGTTTGGTGTGCCACCAAGCCAGTTTCCGGTGTACAACTGCATCGCAGGTTTGGTTGAAAATACTTTTAAAGTGACGAGCGCATCTGGCGAGGTCACAGTCGCGGCACATTGAGTGCGTTTACAGCCGTCAGCCAATAAGAAAGAGTGATCGTAACCCTTAGCGGCTTTCTGTTGTTCATCACCCAATAAACGCTCTGAGATCATCATAGGCTGAGTAAAGTCGAAGCTGGTCGATTTCACCGATTTCAAGTTGCCTAATGGAATGCCGACAGAGTTGGTTGGCAAGAACTGAGACGCGTTGATACTCACAATGTGAGACAAGCAATCGTGCCCTGCTTCTGCACCGAGCAGATTAAAGTAGGCATGATTGGTTAGGTTCACTACGGTTGGTTTATCAGTGTTGGCTGTGTAATCGATAGAGACTCGATTATCTTCGGTGATTTCGTAACGAACCGACACGTTCAAATTCCCCGGAAAACCTTGGTCGCCATCGGCTGAAACTAAGCTAAACACAACCGATGTTTCAGTCTGTTCAGTAATATTCCAACGACGTTTATCAAAACCATTCGGACCACCATGTAAGGTGTTCCCTGCTTGGTTGGTTGCCAGCTTATAAGTCTTGCCATCAATCTTGAAACGACCATTGGCAATGCGGTTAGCATAACGACCAACTGTCGCCCCCATATAACTGGCTTGCTTCTCGAAGTTATCCAGTGAATTCACACCCAATAGTACTTCTCGTCTATTTCCTTTTACTGGCAAGATACAGCTCAACCACGTTGCGCCAATATCCATGAATGTCACTTCCATACCGCGTGCATTGGACAGTGTGACAAGCTGAGCAGGTTGGCCATCATAGGCTGCAGTTTCTGTCATGGATTGATGCAGGTTCTGCGCTTGTGTCATTCTAAATTCCTTCTACTGCCAGTAATAAAGCCCCTACCTTAAGGTAAAGGCATTAGCATTTGGCCTACCATGATCTTTTTGTGTGATAAGCCTTTTGTCTGTCGGTTAGATTACTTCAACTAGACCAGCGCCGTCTTTCGCTTGGCACACATAAATGGATTCTTTTAGTCCGGTCGCTGCTTGGTATTTTTGTTCTACCGTTGTTTTAATTTCATCAACTAAAGTTGGCGGAACCAACGCCACGATACAACCACCAAAGCCACCGCCAGTCATACGTACGCCACCTTGGTCGCCAATCACTTCTTTAACCATATCCACTAGCGTATCGATCTCTTTGACTGTGATTTCAAAATCATCACGCATTGATGCATGTGATTCCGCCATCAACTCACCCATACGTTTCATGTCATGAGTACGTAGAGCTTGAGCCGCTTCCACCGTTCGGTCATTCTCGGTAATCACATGGCGAGCACGCTTAGCGACCATCTCATCCAGCTCAGACTCTTTCGCTTTGAACTGCTCAATCGTTACATCACGCAAAGCTGGAACACCGAACAAGCGAGCCGCTTCTTCACACTGCTCACGGCGCGTGTTGTATTCACTGTCGACCAAACCACGTTTCTTGTTTGAATTGATGATCACCACCGCCATATCTTCAGGCATTGAAACCGCTTGAGTTTCTAGGCTACGGCAATCCAAAAGCATCGCGTGATTCGCTTGACCTTCCGCCGAGATCATTTGATCCATAATGCCGCAGTTACAGCCAACGAACTCGTTCTCTGCTTGCTGGCCGTTCAATGCTACTTCCGCTTGAGTGAGCTCTAAGTTGTAAAGCACCTTAAATGTCTGACCAATCACCACTTCAAGTGCCGCAGAAGAACTTAAACCTGCACCTTGAGGTACGTTACCCGTTACAGAGATGTCTGCACCTGTAAATTCAAAGCCGCGACCTTTTAAGCACTTCACCACACCACGAATGTAGTTCGCCCACATTTTGTCTTGTTGGAAGGTGATCTCTTGAGTTAAATCGAACTCATCGACTGCATTACCGTAGTCCACTGATACTACGCGTACCATGTTGTCGCCACGCTTAGCCGCCGCGACTACGGTTTGGTAGTTAATGGCACACGGTAGGACAAAGCCATCATTGTAGTCTGTGTGTTCACCGATCAGGTTCACACGACCTGGTGCTTGAATAATATGAGTCGCTTGGTAACCAAGGACTTGCTCAAAAGATGTTTTCACGTTTTGGATTAGATCAGACATAAGTAAACTCTCTGCTTAAACTCTTTGTTCAATTGGTAATGGCTCCTTCTCGGCACCACTTTAATTCTTTTAGATTCCCTATCTCGTTCGTCTCTCACGGTAGGGAATGACAACATCGGCTGCTAAGCTTCTAAACTCGAAGGCCCAAAGCTCGAACTTCTGGGCTTCTCATCTGCCGTCATTCCAGAATCGAGGGACGAGATAT
Organism: Vibrio splendidus 12E03; assembly: GCF_000272105.2. Taxonomy (GTDB): domain Bacteria; phylum Pseudomonadota; class Gammaproteobacteria; order Enterobacterales; family Vibrionaceae; genus Vibrio; species Vibrio splendidus_I. The sequence goes on along the minus strand of NZ_AJZD02000215.1, from coordinate 34,314 downwards.
CTGGAATCTCGCTTGTTATTTACTAAGCAGCCTATTACTGCTCTTTATAGTGAACCTCACTCAAATCACGAAGACGCTGCGCCGCTTGCTCTGCGGTTAAATCACGCTGAGATTCTGCCAACATTTCGTAGCCCACCATAAACTTACGAACTGATGCGCTGCGCAGTAGCGGCGGGTAGAAAAGCGCATGCAGTTGCCAATGGTCGATGTCGGTGCCCTCTTCAAAGAACGGCGCGTAGTGCCAGCCCATTGAGTAAGGGAATGAACATTGGAATAGGTTGTCGTAGCGACTGGTCAGCTTCTTAATCGCAAGTGCCAAGTCATCACGCTGCTCGTCAGTCAGTTCACTCATGCGGCGAATATGCGTTTTAGGTAGCAACATAGTTTCAAACGGCCATGCAGCCCAGTAAGGAACCACAGCAATCCAATGCTCGGTTTCAACCACTGTGCGGGAGCCGTCTTTCATTTCTGCTTCAACGTAATCCACTAATAGGTTTGAGCCTTGTTGTTTGAAGTACTCTTTTAACAGCTTCTCTTTACGCTCAATCTCATTTGGCAGAAAGCTGTTCGCCCAGATTTGACCGTGCGGGTGTGGCTGAGAGCAGCCCATGGTCTCGCCCTTATTTTCAAACGCTTGAACCCATAGGTAATCTTTTCCTAGCTCTTCTATCTGCTCATTCCAGGTATCAATCACACAACGAATTTTGTTCACCGGTAGTTCCGGCAATGTTTTGCTGTGATCTGGCGAGAAGCAGATAACGCGGCTCAGCCCTCGAACACCTTGAGTCTTAAATAGAGGATTGTCAGACTCTGGAGCGTCAGGCGAATCAGGCATCAACGCCGCGAAATCGTTACTGAACACGTAAGTTCCGTCGTAGTCTGGGTTCTCATCACCCGAGATACGCGTGTTAGTTGGACAAAGGAAGCACTCTTTGTCGTACGCTGGCAGTTGCTCAGTGGATGGCTTTTCATCTTGGCCACTCCACGGGCGTTTCGCACGATGCGGCGAGACTAAGATCCACTGACCCGTTAGTGGGTTATAACGACGGTGTGGGTGGTCTACTGGGTTAAATTCAACTTTTGACATACTTACATTGCTCTTAATTTTTGTGTCTTGGCACTTTCACCAAGATAAGTAATTCTTCTGCGAGGAGATTCCCTATCACGCTCGTCCCTCGAATCTGGAATGACGTTTGATAAAACTCAGTGTCTAAACCTCTATGTTTAGACGTTTTTCCAGAGCTCTATAGCTCGGTGCATCAGCTAATAGCCTATAGCGCTCAAGAACCTTTAACTCACCCGTCATTCCAGAATCGAGGTACGAGATATCTGGAATCTCTCTTTTCTAATCTCTTACCGCTGCATTCCCCAAAGAAGTTGGAGTTACAGCTTTCAATTACATCAAGTTAATAGCCATTAGGGTTATTCGACTGCCAATTCCACGTATCCGCCGTCATCTCCATCACGCTGCGAGTCGCCTTCCAGCCAAGTTCACGTTCCGCCTTTTCCGTGCTTGCCCAACATTCCGCAATATCACCAGCACGGCGTGGACAGATTTCATAAGGAACCGGCTTACCTGATGCTTCAGCAAAAGCTTGCAGCATTTCTAGAACACTCGATCCCTTACCTGTCCCTAGGTTGTAAATGTGCAAACCTGCCTTTTCGCCGACCGCTTTTAGTGCTGCGACATGGCCATCGGCCAAATCCATCACGTGGATGTAGTCACGAACGCCAGTTCCATCCGGTGTTGGGTAATCGTTTCCAAAAATAGAAAGCTTCTCTCTACGACCGACAGCAACCTGCGCAATGAATGGCATTAAGTTGTTTGGAATACCTTGTGGGTCTTCGCCCATAGTGCCTGAGGGGTGCGCGCCAACCGGGTTGAAATAACGCAGTAACGTCACGCTCCAATCATTTTCAGCGTTGAATAAATCACTCAAACACTCTTCAACCATGTACTTACTTCGACCATAAGGATTAGTCGTTGCACTTGTTGGAGAGCTTTCGGTGATTGGCACAATCTCAGGGTCACCGTAGACAGTCGCTGAAGAACTAAACACGATACTTTTCACGCCCGCTTTTTTCATACAGCGAGCAAGAACCAATGAGCCATTAACGTTGTTATCGTAGTATTCCAAAGGCTTAGCGACCGATTCACCCACCGCTTTTAGGCCTGCAAAATGAATCACAGCTTGGATATCATGCTTGGCAAACACGCCATCTAAAAACGACTCATCACGGATATCACCTAAATAAAATGTTGGTGTTTGACCGGTTAGCGCATTGATTCGCTCCAGTACTAGCTCTTTGCTATTGCAAAGGTTGTCTACAATGATTGGCTCCATACCTGCCTGCATCATTTGGATGCATGTATGGCTCCCGATGTAACCCATACCGCCTGTAACCAGTACTTTCACAATCAACCTCTCTTCGCTGTCATTCACGATTTAATCTGCCCCAATACGCTGCGTATTGGTTCGTTGTTGCGGAAATAGTAGCAGCCAATTTGGCAATATTTCTGTGATCAGAACCACGAAGTGTAAACGTTTACACAAAGTTACACACAGCTCGTCGATTAAGTTATAGAAAAAACAAATCGATATAGACATCTAATTCATTGAATTTAAATGAGATATTTGTAGATAGTTAGATTTGAGACATCACAGAGGAGTTGAGCATTTATTTTACTAAAAGTTAATGCAATGACTTTCAGTTTGATTACAATAGGTCTGTACAATAAAGAGGTGCATTGCTTTTTTTACTAAAGACAAATTTCAAAGCAGCGCAATGTTCCAAGAACAGGAAGTGAGTATGGCAACGTTAAAAGATATCGCGACTGAAGCTAATGTTTCATTAGCTACCGTTTCTCGGGTTCTCAATGAAGATCCTACATTAAGCGTCAAGGAAGAGACCAAAAGGCGTATCTTTGAAATTGCAGAGAAGCTGGAGTACAAAACGAGCAGCTCACGTAAAACGGTTAGCAGCAAAAAGCAGCACCACCACTTCCTTGCACTGTATAACTACAAGCAAGAAGCGGAAGTTAACGACCCTTACTACCTATCAATTCGTCACGGTATTGAAACCCAGTGCGAAAAGATGGATGTCGACCTAACCAACTGTTATGAAAGTAAAATACAGACCAACTCAAGCCAAGTTACTGGCATTTTGCTCGTAGGAAGAATGACTCAAGAAGTTATCGAGCAAGCGAAAAAGCTTACGGATAACATCTGTTACGTTGACTTCACTGATCACTCAGAACCTTATGATTCTGTTGATATCGATCTCGCTCGTATCAGCAAAGAAATCACCAATTTCTTCATCAACCAAGGTTATGAGCGCATTGGTTTCATCGGCGGCCAGGACGATATCAACACCTCTGATATTCGTGAGATCGCCTTCGCAGAATACGGCGGTTTAAAGAACGTTGTGAGCGAACAAGACATCTACCGAGGCGACTTCTCTAGCTCTTCGGGCTACAAACTAGCGAAGAAGATGTTAGAAAGTGGCGACTACCCAAAAGCGATGTTTATTGCATCAGATTCAATTGCAATCGGTGTTTTACGTGCAGTTCATGAGCATGGATTAAGCATTCCTGATGATATTGCGCTCATCAGTGTAAACGACATCCCAACAGCTAAATTTACCTTCCCATCTTTATCAACCGTTCGTATTCACTCTGAACTGATGGGAATTCAAGGTGTTAACTTATTGATTGAGAAATCTCGTGACGGCAGAACCATCCCATTACGAGTGTATGTACCGAGCAAACTCAAACTAAGAGACACAACAAAATAACTATAACTTTCAATTAGATAACTAAAGGCCACCAATATGTCGGGTGGCCTTTTTTATGCATACCACATCACTTTTCATTCGCATTCTCCCTTGTAAAATCCGCCGCCTAAAGCACCCAATAGCATTATTTTAAGTGGATCACACAGCACTGTAAAAAGCCCCTAAAAAACGTGATGGAGTTAAAGTAAAACGTTTTCACCAATTTCATTTAGTAAAACTTTTACCAATAATTACCTCAGTCCAAAAAATACTCGTATTCACTACGACCCAATTACGCATAAGAACGTCGGCTAGCATTCAAATAGGCCGAGAGAGAGGCAACGTGAACAACTGGGAAAACTTCCTGAACTTACATGAGAACCGTATGGCACCACGTGCTTACTTCTTCTCATACGCATCAGAAAAAACCGCTAAAACATTTCAACGTGAACTAAGCAGCCACTTCCAACTACTAAGTGGTCAATGGAATTTCAGCTACTTCACTAACCCGCTCTTGGTTCCTGAAGAGTTTTACTCTCAAGAGATGAGCGATTGGGGCCACATTACGGTGCCAAACATGTGGCAAATGGAAGGCCACGGCGATCTTCAATACACAGATGAAGGTTTCCCATTCCCGATTGATGTACCTTTCGTACCGTCAGATAACCCGACAGGTGCATACCAACGTTCGTTCTTCCTTGGCGACAGCTGGAACGAGAAACAAACCATTATTAAATTCGATGGCGTAGAGACCTACTTCGAAGTTTACGTAAATGGTGAGTACGTTGGTTTCAGCAAGGGCAGCCGCCTCACCGCTGAATTCGATATCTCTAGCCACGTAAAAGCGGGCAACAACCTACTTTCTATTCGCGTGATGCAATGGGCAGACTCCACCTACATTGAAGACCAAGACATGTGGTGGACAGGCGGCATCTTCCGTGATGTTTACCTTGTTGGTAAAGAACAACTTCACGTTCAAGACCTAACGGTTCGTACTGATTTTGACGACGCTTACCAAAGCGCGACCCTTTCGTGCAACGTTGCTCTAGAAAACCTAGCAGCAGCGACTAACGCAACTATTGAGTACGCATTGCTTGATGGCAGCCAAGTTATCTCCCAAGGCTCAGTAGATAACTTAACTGTTCCTAACCAACAGACTGGCGGCAATGCGAACACTCAATTCTCTATCGATGTCGTGAACCCTGTTCAATGGAATGCTGAAAACCCATACCTTTACCAACTGTTGCTGACGCTAAAAGACACAGACGGCAAAGTGCTAGAAGTGATTCCACAGCGCGTTGGTTTCCGAGACATTAAAGTTCGCGATGGTCTGTTCTACATCAACAACAAATACGTGATGCTGCATGGTGTAAACCGTCACGACAACGACCACCTGAAAGGTCGCGCTGTCGGCATGGATCGCGTTGAGAAAGACTTGGTGTTGATGAAGCAACACAACATCAACTCAGTACGTACTGCGCACTACCCGAATGACCCACGTTTCTACGAACTGTGTGACATCTACGGCCTGTTCGTGATGGGTGAAACCGATGTCGAAACTCACGGCTTTGCTAACGTTGGCGACCTAAGCCGCATCACTAACGATCCAGCATGGGAAGCGGTGTTTGTTGAACGTATCGAACGTCATATCCACGCTCAAAAGAACCACCCTTCTATCATCATGTGGTCTTTAGGTAACGAATCAGGCTACGGCTGCAACATCCGCTCTATGTACGATGCGGCAAAAGCAATTGATGACACCCGCTTGGTTCACTATGAAGAAGACCGCGATGCTGAAGTGGTCGACATCATTTCAACCATGTACTCACGCGCTCAACTGATGAATGCCTTCGGTGAATTCCCACACGAAAAACCACGCATTATCTGTGAATACGCACACGCAATGGGTAACGGCCCAGGTGGCTTGACCGAATACCAAAACGTGTTCTACAAGCACGATGCAATTCAAGGCCACTATGTTTGGGAATGGTGTGATCATGGCATTCTAGCGCGTGATGAAGCGGGTACTGAGTTCTATAAGTACGGCGGTGACTACGGTGACTACCCGAACAACTACAACTTCTGCATGGACGGTTTGATCTACCCAGACCAAACACCAGGCCCAGGCTTAAAAGAGTACAAGCAGGTTATCGCCCCAGTGAAGATCCGTGACTTCAATACTGAAGACGGCACCTTCACCGTTGATAACAAACTTTGGTTCTCAAACATCGATGACTACACCATCACTGCGGAAATCCGTGCTGAAGGTGAAACCATCGCTGTGCAACACATCAAGATTGAAGAACTGGCAGAAAACTCGAGCCGTGAACTGACACTTAACTTGCCACAACTTGATGAGCGCGAAGTGTTTGTGAACTTTACCGTGCGCAAGGATTCTCGTACGCCTTACAGCGAAGCGAACCACGACATCGCGGTGTATCAATTCCAAGTGAAAGAGAACACAGCACAGCTAGAAGCCTTCACTAACAACAATGCGACAGCACTGAATGTGGAAGAGTCTCGTTTAGCTTACCTAATCAAAGGCCACAACTTCGCACTGAACTTCTCGAAAGTGAACGGCAAGCTGACGTCATGGTTGGTCAATGGCGAAGAGATGATTAAGTCAGAACCACGAATCAACTTCTTCAAGCCAATGATCGATAACCATAAACAAGAGCACGATGGTTACTGGGAGCCTGCACACTTGCAAATTATGCAGGAGCACTTCCGTAGCATTGACCTTGAATGCGTTAACGTTGAACAGGTAAACGGCAAGGTAGAGATCACCACCACCAGCATCATTGCTCCACCAGTATTCGATTTCGGCATGCGTTGTGAATATCGCTACCAAGTTAATGCTGAAGGCCAATTGAACGTTGAGCTAAGCGGCGAACGTTACGGTGAGTACCCTCATGTAATTCCTGTGATTGGTTTTGATATGGGCATTAATGGCGACTTCGACCAAGTTCAATACTACGGTCGCGGCCCTGAAGAGAACTACCAAGACAGCAAGCAAGCCAACATGATTGATGTGTACCAATCAACCGTTGCAGACATGTTCGAGAACTACCCGTTCCCACAGAACAACGGCAACCGCCAACACGTTCGTTGGGCTGCGCTTTCAAGCCGCGCGGGTAATGGTATTGCAGTAAAACCACAGCAAGAAATCAACTTCAGCGCGTGGTTCTACACCAACCAAAACCTGCACCAAGCACAACACACCATTGAGCTAGAGAAAAGCGGTTACATCACGTTAAACCTAGATCACCAAGTGATGGGCTTAGGCTCTAACTCTTGGGGCAGCGAAGTGCTCGATTCTTACCGCGTTTACATGGACGAGTTCCGCTACGGTTTAACTCTGATTCCATTCCAAGCAGGCGATTGCGATGCGCAGCACCTAATCAATCACAACTTTGGCGATGAGTTTTTTACGGTGGATGCACCAAAAGCTCAACCACAACTGAACGAGGCATAAGCGATGATCGTTTTAGAGAACTTAGAACAATTTAAAGTCGTCTACCGCGATGGTCGTAAATGGCAACGCTGTGTAGAAGCGATTGAAAACATCGGCAACATCAAAGATGGCGTGATGTATTCCATTGGTGATTCACTGGCTTACATGATTGAAGACGGTGTGGCTCGGAACACAGAAAACTTCACAGGTAATCGTCGTTACTTCGACGTGCACTACTACCTAGAAGGCCGTGAAAAGGTTGAATTCGCAGCGAAATCAGAGCTAGAGCAGATCCAAGCTTATAGCGATGAAACCGACCGCGAACACCTAATGGGGAACGGTGAAACTCGTGAGCTAGCTGAAGGCCAAGTGGCGATCTTTGACAACAATCAGGCTTACCGTTTCCACGGTGATAACCGAGTTCGAAAAGTGGTACTGAAAGTGACCATTGAAGACGGTTACTTCCTTAATAAGTAAGCAATAACCCTATTAACTCACAGCGCGTTTGAGCCTTGCCGTTCAAGGCTCAAATAGACTGAACAAAACCTCTGTGCTTCTTCCCTACAAAGAAGCATAGGGAAATAACGACTATAATTATGTGATTCCCTGGAGGACACTATGTCTGAATCTGTACGCGGTAAGTTAGGCAAATTTGCCCTACTCTCCATGACATTTGCAGCGGTATTTAACGTTCGCAACATCGTAAACAACAACATCGAATTGGGATTGAGTTCAGCCCCTATCTTTTTGCTCGCTACCCTTATTTACTTCATTCCATTCGTGTTCATCATTGCTGAATTCGTATCTGCAAATAAAAATTCTGAGTCAGGCATGTACGACTGGCTTAAAAAACCGCTAGGCTCAAAAGCAGCCTACCTAGGTTCGTTCCTATACTGGTTCGTAAACCTTTTCTGGTTTGTATCTCTGCTACCAAACGTAATCGCTTATGCGTCTTACGCGATGTTGGGCTATGAATACGCCTTCTCGCCAGTCGTCACATCGGCTATCTCGATTGCTCTGTTTGCAGCAGCGACACACATCTCAACCAAAGGCGCGAGCTGGCTAGGTAAGATTGCCGAGATCGTGGCCTACGGCGTATTCGCCCTGTTTGCAATCTACGTTATCGGCGCACTAATGGCACTGGGCGGCAACCATGAACCAGTAGAACCAATCACGCTTGAAGCAATGACACCGACCATCAACTGGGCAACGCTAGGTATCATGTGTTGGATCTTCCAAGCAGCCGGTGGTGCTGAAACCGCAGCCGCCTACCTAAACGATGTTAAGGGCGGTCACAAGTCTTTCATCAAGGTTATCATTGGTGCAGGTATCGCAATCGGCACAATGTACGCAGTTGGCTCTCTTCTAGTAAACGTATTCGTTGCTCGTGATGAACTGACCTACGCTGGCGGCATGGTTGAAATCTTCACAGGTATGGCAAACTACTTCGACATCTCACAATCTCTAACGGGTCGCTTCGTCGGTATTATCCTATTCGTTGCCATGTTCGGTTCGATGATGATGTGGACAGCAGCTCCAGTAAAAATTCACTTCTCTGAAATCCCTAAAGGTGTTTACGGTGAGAAGACAACAGAGCTTAACGAACACGGCGTACCAGTACGTGCAGCTTGGTGGCAGTTCGCGTTTGTATTCGTGATGCTTGTGGTGAACGGCTTCGGCTCTGAATCAGTACAAGACATGATGAACACAGCAATCAACCTAACGGCTGGTACAGCAATGCTTCCGCCTATCTTCATCATGGTGGCGTACTTTGTATTCCGCTTGAAGCATGACGACACACCGCGTGATTTCCGCATGGGTACTCGAGTGCAAGGTATGGCTGTTGTATCTGTACTTATCGGCATCTTCGTTGTGAGTATGACGGCATCTGCATTCCCAACAGGTGTTGACCTAGTTCAAGCCTTCTTTATCAACGTATTCATGACCGCGGTATTCTCTGGTCTCGCTTGGTGGTGGATCTCGCGCTTTGAAAAAAAGCAGGCAGGTAAAGACGCAAAGCTAGAAACAGCTAAGCAATCGTAGCTCTCTGCATCCCCCCCCCCAACTTTAAAAGCGCCTACCAAGGCGCTTTTTTTGTTTTAAATCATAAAATTAAACGACAAAACAAAAAAAATAAAAACGGCGTTCCGTCAAGGTTTCAGTTCACGAAAAACACCAATTAATAGGTAATAAAACTCGAATAAAAACCAAGGTAAAACATTAACTAAATTTATTTACTCAAGGTCACATATTTGATCAATTTCGATTAACTTCCCGCCGCTTAATCTTTAATCTTCTTGCTGAAGAGACAAACTGATTCATATAAAAAAAGCGACAAAAAGCCCCTACAAGCCTTATAAATCGTCGCTCATGAAACCAGCAATCTCTTCAGTGAACTTCTTAATCTTTAACTCTTTGTTTTGGTAATAACTTTACTGAAATACCAGAGAAAAAAGCCCAAAGAAGTCCGATCGTAAATCTATAAAAACAAAAATGAGCCAACCCTGACAAAACAAAGCGGGTGTTTGCCAAACCAACATAACAATAAAAGTGCGGCTTAGAGCTTCCCTCTCTAGGACCAAGTTATAACGATCATCAACGTGATTCACCGGAGAACATCATGTCCGAAAATAAACGCAGTACGATAGGCAAATTTGCCCTACTGTCTATGACCTTCGCGGCGGTATACAGCTTCAATAACATCATTAATAACAACATCGAGATCGGCCTTTCCTCGGCTCCGATGTTCTTTCTAGCAACCATCTTTTACTTTGTGCCATTTTGTTTGATCGTTGCAGAGTTTGTGTCACTGAATAAAGACTCTGAAGCGGGTGTTTATTCTTGGGTTAAAAGTTCTCTAGGCGGCCGCTGGGCGTTTATTTCAGCTTACACCTACTGGTTTGTTAACCTGTTCTTCTTCACCTCTCTGCTGCCTAGAATCATCGCTTACGCGTCTTATGCGTTCTTAGGTTTCGAGTACATCTTCACGCCAATGACCACCGCAATTCTGAGTACCATTTTATTTGCGGTCGCAACTCATATCTCTAACAACGGCGCGAAATTACTGGGCCCTATTACCTCACTAACATCATCACTGATGCTGCTGCTAACGATGTCTTACATCTTGTTATCTGGCGGGGCTTTGGTAGGCGGTATCGAGCCAGCTGATCCAATCACCATCGAAGCAATGACACCAAGCTTCAACTGGGCATTCCTTGGCGTAATCACTTGGATTTTCATGGCGGCAGGCGGTGCAGAATCGGTCGCGGTTTACGTTAACGACATCAAAGGCGGTCACAAGTCTTTCGTTAAAGTGATCATCATCGCAGGTATCTTCATCGGTGCGCTTTATTCGGTAGGATCTGTGTTAGCGAACGTATTTGTTGCTCGTGAAGAACTTAAATTCACTGGCGGCTCTGTTCAGGTATTTGAAGGACTAGCAAGACACTTTGGACTGTCGGAAATCCTGATGAACCGTTTCGTTGGTGTGGTTTCATTCACTGCGATGTTGGGCTCTCTACTTATGTGGACGGCGACACCGGTAAAGATCTTCTTCTCTGAAATCCCTAAAGGCATCTTTGGCGAGAAGACTGTCGCGCTTAACAAACAAGGTGTACCAGAGCGTGCAGCTTGGGTTCAGTTCTTCATCGTGATTCCACTGATGTTCATCCCAACGTTGGCGTCTGACACCGTTCAAGATTTGATGAGCACTATCATCAACATGACTGCAGCAGCTTCTATGCTACCGCCACTGTTCATCATGATCGCGTACCTGCACTTGCGCCTAAAGCTCGATCACCTACCACGTGATTTCCGCATGGGTTCCCGCCCTGTTGGTATCGCTGCGGTATCGATTCTGATCAGCATCTTTACCGTGGGTTTCTTCGCATCGACCTTCCCAACGGGTGCTGACATCATGACCATCATCTTCTATAACGTCGGCGGCATCGTGATCTTCTTGGGTTACGCATGGTGGAAGTACGGTCAATACGAGAAAAGCTTGTCTCCAGAAGAGAAAAAGCTAGAAGCAAAACCAGAGCCTGCGAACGCTTAAGTTAATCCTGCGCTCTCGTTAAAGCCTTAAGGCACTCCCCCCATTTGGTGAGTGCCTTTTTATTTACCCATCCAATTCATCCATCAGATTTAAATTCACAAACCAAATACATCCATCACCAGCCATCAGCGTACAAATTCAACTAAAAACCAAATTCAATTCAAGGTAAATATTTACTAAAAACAGTTCACACTTTTAGAGTAATTTAATTTTAAACACGAAAATAATCATTAATATCGGTTTTGCGATCGTAAGTGAGCTGACCGTATACGCCTTGAAGAGCACCCCATATTAGAAGTCAGAACAACCTACGAAGCTTCATTTATCAACCCGGAACAGAAGTGAATAAAATGAAACGTAGTTTTACTAAAACCACTCTTATTGCAAGTTGTATTTTTGCTGCTCTAACGGCGAATGCCCACGCTAATGAAACCGCTGCTAACCACAGCGACACTCAGCCCCCTAAAACAGAATCCGAAACCCTATTTGACTTCTATGGTGAGCTTGGCCTTGGTGGTCATGTTGCCCTAGAAGGTGATGACAAAGGCCGCTACGCAGACGGCACTTACATTGAAGCTGGCTTGGCTATCGAGCATGGCAATTGGTTTGGTCTTGCTTACATGGAAGGCTGGACAGTTCAAGCCGATGACGAAGGCAATGCATGGGCTACTGGCCACGGTTGGGGCGGCTTCGAAGGTGGTTTTAACCGCTTTTACGCTGGCTACCGCACCGACGCTAAAACAGAATTTATTGTTGGTCGTATGGACTCTTCATTGGATGACGTTCAATGGTGGGGTGACCCTACCGTCGAGTACGGCTACGCGATCTCAAACACGCGTGACGTACATGTTGGTGTGAAGATCCAAAACCTAGAAGGCAAGCTACGCTACAGCGTTTCTTTCGCGCCAGAATCTGACTTCTCTGAAGACGATGCTCTGGTTCATTTCGGTAAATACGACAACTTCGCAGACCAATGGAAAGATAAGAACGCCATGGTCAACGGTTACCTCCAATACGATCTGACTGACGACTTAACTCTAATGGGTGGTGGTGAAGTTCGTAACAACGATGGCGGTGAACTATTGCTATTGGGTGCTGAATACAAGAACTTCGCTACGCGTGTTTGGCACGACACCGATAAAGGTAACCAAGAGTCTTTCGGTAGCGAATCAGGCATTCAAACCAGTGCTTGGTATGAAGCAGCACAAGGCGTTTATCTTTCTGCTGCATATAACTACGCCAATTTTGATGGCGATAACGGCGACAAAGAGATCACTTCTTTCATCAACGCGGGCGTTTGGTACGAATACGGCAACGGCACATTTGCGACTGCTTTCGATAGCCGCTTTGGCGTAGGCAGCGATACTGAAATCGGCGACGCTCAGGTGTTCGCAATGCAATACTTCTACTGGTAATAACAGGAACTCACTATGAAACTGAATAAATCATTCGCAGCTCTCGCTATCGGTGCAGCACTTGTTGTTACTGGTTGCGCTACAAATACAGGCTCTGAAGAGCTTCAAGCGAACCAATTTAAGAACGTTATCGACCGCACTGGTTCACCAGAATACATGCGTGACTACGACTTCGATGACCACCAACGTTTTAACCCCTTCTTCGACCTAGGTGCATGGCACGGTCACTTGTTGCCAGACACGGCTGAAGGCATGGGCGGCTTCCCGGGTACAGCGCTGCTTACTGAAGAATACATTAACTTCATGGCAGATAACTTTGACCGCCTAAGCGTGTTCAAAGATGGCAAAAAAGTCGCATTCACCATGGAAGCTTACAGCCTACCGGGCGCATTAGTTCAGACGCTGAAATCTGACGATGTGACAGTAGAGATGACGATGCGTTTTGCTTCTAACCGTACCTCTCTGCTAGAAACGAAAATCACCACTGACTCGCCAGTTGAGTTAGTGTGGGACGGTGAACTGCTTGAAAAAACACACGCTAAAGAAGGCGTAGCGCAAACCGACAAAACCATTGCCGAGACTTACCCTGACTACAACCGCCAAATCGTCGCAACCGACGATGGCTTAAAAGTGACTTTCGGTAAGGTGCGTTCAACGTGGGATCTATTGACCTCTGGCGAATCTGAATACCAAGTTCATAAGTCGATTCCAACGAAAACGACTGTTGACGGCCTAGCGTTTACTTCAACCGCAAACATTGAAGAATCAACCACTGTTTACACGACTTACTCGCATGTTCTAACGGCAGAAGAAGCGCAAGCAGAACAGCCCGAAATCAAAAAGATCATGGCAAACCCTACCGATTTCTTAGCTGCATCAGCAGAGCGTTGGGAAGGCTATCTTGAGATGGGTTTAACCAACCCGAACGCAACACCAGAACAAGAGCGTGTTGCGGTTAAGGCGATGGAAACCCTAAACGGTAACTGGCGCGGCGCTGCAGGTGCGATGGAGTTTGACTCTGTAACACCATCAGTAACGGCGCGTTGGTTCTCGGGCAACCAAACTTGGCCGTGGGACACATGGAAACAAGCCTACGCAATGGCTCACTTCAACCCAGACGTAGCGAAAGATAACATCCGTGCAATGTTCGCTTACCAAATCCAAGCCGACGATGCCGTTCGCCCTTGGGATGAGGGCTACGTGCCAGATCTACTCGCTTACAACCTAAGCCCAGAACGTGGCGGCGACGGCGGTAACTGGAATGAGCGTAACACCAAACCAAGCCTAGCAGCATGGGCAGTAATGGAAGTCTATAAGACCACCAGCGATGAAGCTTGGCTCGAAGAGATGTATCCAAAGCTAGTGGCATACCACGATTGGTGGCTGCGCAACCGTGACAACAACGGCAACGGCGTACCTGAATACGGCGCAGCACGCGATAAAGCACACAACACGCCTGAAGGCGAAATGTACTTCACTGTGGTTCGTGGCGATAAGCACGAGACAGTTATAGGCCAAGCTGCACTGGATAAAGTGATTGCAGAAGGTAACTACGATTACATCGAAAGCCCAGCACAAACTGCCGCGTCTTGGGAGTCAGGTCGTGACGATGCCGCTGCATTTGGTTTCATCGATAAAGACCAGCTAGACGCGTATGTCGCCAACGGCGGTAAGCGCAGCGATTGGGATGTTGAGTTCGCTCAAAACCGCGCAGAAGACGGCACACTGCTAGGCTACTCGCTACTGCAAGAATCTGTCGACCAAGCAAGCTACATGTACAGCGATAACAAGTACCTAGCCGAAATGGCTGATATTCTAGGTAAAGACGCAGAAGCGAAAGAGTTCAGTGAAAAAGCAGAGCACCTATCGAACTACATCAACACTTGTATGTTCGATGAGAGCACTAACTTCTTCTACGACATTCGCATTGAAGACAAACCATTATCCAATGGCTGTGCAGGCAAACCGATTGTAGAACGTGGTAAAGGCCCTGAGGGTTGGTCACCACTGTTCAATGGCGCAGCAACGCAAGCGCACGCTGATGCGGTTGTCTCTGTGATGAAAGATACGGAAGAGTTCAATACCTACGTTCCACTAGGCACAGCAGCGCTTTCTAGCCCAGCATTCGGCCCAGACATTTACTGGCGCGGACGCGTTTGGGTAGACCAATTCTACTTCGGCCTAAAAGGCATGGACAGCTACGGCTACCGTGACGATGCGATTGAAATGGCAGGAGCGTTCTTTGACCACGCCGATGGATTAGTTCAAGACGGTCCTATCCGTGAGAACTACAACCCATTGAACGGTGAACAACAAGGCGCACCAAACTTCTCTTGGAGTGCAGCTCACCTGTACATGCTGTACAACGATTTCTTTACTGACGCAGAGTAAATCAAACCTATACCTGTCTTCTGGAATTCAATGAAACCATAACCTCATAAATTTCAGGCTTTGGCACTCAGTATCTCGCTGAGTGCCTTTTTTACATTTGAAGCCAAATAATCGAACAAACAAGTATTTAGACTATTTGGCCTACTATGATCCTTTTACTCTATTCGCTGTACTCCGCTAACACGGGCAACCTTTTACTCACAAAAAACAAAGAGTGCTCTTGCTATGAAATCCCACTCAAAAATTTCATCACTCTCACTGAAATATTGGGTTCTGAAGACTTATTCGAATTTTATTTATCCTTATTAGTCTTCCGGACATTAATTTGATAGTCGTTTACTAAATAATCGCTAAACTATAGTGTCGCCTACCCCTTTTTTGAGAAAACCTAAATGCCTAATGCTGATTCCACCCTAAACAAACGTATGGGAATCGTTGCGCTCACCTGGCCGATTTTTATCGAAGTTCTTTTAAGAACCGCACTCAACACCAGTGATGTATTCATGTTATCGGGATACTCGGACAAAGCCGTGTCTGCCGTTGGTGTTATTTCTCAGATATCCTTTTTCCTGATCATTGTCTCAACTATGGTCAGCAGTGGTACAGGGATTTTAATCGCGCAGTACAACGGTGCCTCCCGCACTCAAGAGAGCGCTCACGTGGGTGTAGCAAGTATCATTCTTGCCATTATTGCCGGTGTGCTACTCAGTGTTATTGCCGTTCTTGTTGCTGAATATTTTATCCCGCTTTATCAACTCGAACCTCAAGTCGAACAGTATGCGCAAGAATACCTGTTCATCAGTGGTGCTCTCACCTTCAATGTAACCATAGGTGTGGTTCTCACCACTATTTTGCGCAGTCATGGCTATTCAAAGTCACCGATGGTGATCAACATGATTGCAGGTGTCATCAACGTATTCGGTAACTACTGTGCCCTATATCAACCTTTTGGTTTGCCTGTATACGGCGTGCAAGGGGTTGCGACCGCGACCGTAATTAGCCAAGTAATCGGAATGTTGATCTTGATTGGTGTGGTCAGAAGCAAAGGGATTGATCTACCAGTGAAGCAGTTTAAATCTGTGCCGAAAGCCATCTATCAAAAAATCATTAAGATCGGCTCGATGAACGCCGGAGAAGTGCTCTCTTATAACATGGCTCAGATCAGCATTACCTTCTTTGTCGTGCAGATGGGTACGTCTTCACTGGCTGCGTTTACTTACGCACAAAACATAGCTCGCCTCTCTTTTGCGTTTGCACTGGCAATTGGTCAAGGCAGCCAAATCCAAACAGGCTATTACATTGGTAAGGGTTGGATCGACGAGATCACCAAGCGCGTGCAACGTTACTTTGTGGTTGGCTTTATCGCCTCAACCGCGATTACCTGCATGGTTTATGTGTTCCGTTTCGAAATTCTCGATCTGTTCACGCAAGATCCAGAGATCGTTGCGCTAACTGCCGCGCTGATTGCAGGTTCCATCATTCTTGAAGCTGGCCGAGTATTTAACCTGATCTTTATCTCTTGTCTAAAGGCCGCTGGCGACATTAAATTCCCGATCAAAATGGGTATTCTCAGCATGTGGGGCATTGGGGTTGCCATGAGCTACTTGCTTGGCGTGCATTGGGGTTATGGCGTATTAGGGGCTTGGATGGCAATAGCGATGGACGAGTGGTTCCGTGGAATCATCATGGCCTATCGCTGGCGAGCGAAGAAATGGACTCGATTCTCTTTTTAGGTTGTTGTTGATACGTCTAAATTTATCTCGACCAAAAGAAAAAAGCGCTAGGGGGAGCTAGCGCTTTTAAGACCAACTAAGTCCGTTTAGCCTGGTAGATTTTTAAGCTATATCATGAAGATATAACCAATTTTTTTTACTTAGGTAAATCAAAAAGCCTATTCTTTACGACTGCTTTAAGTCGTAAATTAAGTATAGTCGGGTTCTTATAATAAACCGGATTTTTCTAAAATTAATTCATATGAATTTGACGATTAACCGACACAATAAACTATTCGGAAATCACAGATGAGATCGCATTAGTAATCAGCTTTCTAAGTAGTTTATTTTTATCATCTAAATGCTTTGCCTTCCTATAAACAAGCTGGATATCAAAATCTGGAACATCAATTGGTGGCTTCACAGCTAGTAAGGTTTCTTCACTATCCATATCCTTGCGCGCCACTAGTTTAGGGACAATACACAATAGTTCTCTGCCACGAATGAGCCGCTTAACAGTTAAAAAGTTACTGGAAGATATCGCGACTTTCCGGCTTAAACCGAGTTCACCTAAACGAGTATCCACTCCCGTCTTTAAAGCCCCTGCCGGGGAAACGAGCGCGTGCTCGACAGCAACAAATTGTTCTAGCGACATCGGCTCCTCAATAGTTAGAACCGATTGATCAAGTAAACAAACATGTTGCTCCGTGTATAAATGCTTTGTTCGATATTGCTTTGGTACCTCACCAAAGCTGCCTATCGTCATATCAAGCTTGGCATCGTCAAAGACTTGCTGGTAGTTACTCCGGTTTACATTGAACAACGCTACTTGGGAATAAGGAGAGGATTGCTTAATCAGGTCAAACAATATTGGAGCGAACATCTGCTCGGCATAATCAGTGAGACCAATCTTCCAAGTCCCTTTATAAGTCTCTGCATCAAACGATTTAGATAACAGAACTTCAGACTGGATGGTATTCAGTAGTGCGTCCACGGTACTTGATAGTTCAATGGCTCGGTCGGTCGCCTCCATCTTGCTACCTACACGCTCAAACAAAGGGTCATCAAACAACTTTCGTAGCCTTTGTAAGCTATGGCTCATCGCAGATTGGCTGACATAACAACGCTCAGCAGCCTTACTCACGCTATTCGTTTTATACAAAGCCTGCATTGAAATCAACAAGTTAAGGTCGATCCCTTTCCAATTAAAATCAGCCATGCCAAACAACCCATTTCATTCATAGTTATAATTAAAACAATTAATTTGAATCATAGTTTAACTCCACCTAAATTACGCTAAACATTTATCTGGAATCGATCATGCTTTCAATTTTTAAAACCTTTTTCTGGCTTGGCTGGATTAGCTTTGGTGGACCAGCAGCACACATCGGCTACTTCCGTAAAACCTTTGTTGAGAAACTAAATTGGTTGTCCGACGAAGAGTACGGGCAGATTGTCGCTCTTAGCCAATTTCTGCCGGGCCCAGGTTCAAGTCAGGTTGGCTTTGCGGTTGGCTACAAAAAAGGTGGACTAACAGGTGCTATTGCTGCATTTGTCGGCTTCACTTCCCCATCTGTGATTCTGATGCTGATATTGGCGTTGGTGAGCAATCAGCTATTGGAAGCACCACTTTTCAATTCAATCATTCACGGGCTTAAGTTATTAGCAGTAGTGGTTGTCGCTGATGCAACCTTTGGTATGTACAAAAACTTTTGCCAATCGAAGATAGCGACCGCCTTATGTGTGATTACCGCGATTGTCCTGCTACTGATTCCAGGCATCTGGCCTCAAGTTTTAGTGCTTCTATTTGCAGCGATGGTTGGTAGTAAGTTCTTGACGTCTCAAGAGCTAAAAACGACACCTTCAACACAAAAAATATCGGTAACACCTCTCGTGATTTTTGTTGCTTTGCTGGTTGGTCTGCCTCTATTCAGTGCTTACTCTCAAGATATTGAAGTGTTTGGCCTGTTCTACCAAGCTGGTAGCTTAGTATTCGGTGGCGGCCACGTGGTACTTCCGTTGCTACAAAATGGTATTGGTGACCAACTGTCTCAAGATGCCTTCCTAACAGGTTATGCAGCAGCACAGGCAGTACCAGGGCCTATGTTTACACTTGCGACTTACCTAGGTTATGTATTGATGCCATCGGCACCGATAACAGGCGCACTACTCGCAACGATTGCTGTGTTCTTACCGGGCTTCTTATTGCTACTGGGTGTACTGAAGAACTGGCAGGCGATTGCAAGCAAACCTTTGGTGGCAGGCGCTCTTACTGGTGTGAATGCGGCGGTTGTCGGTTTATTGTTGGCAGCGCTATATCAACCGATCTTCACAAGCGCAGTAAGCAGCGGCATAGACTTCGCTCTGATCATTGTTGGTGTGTGGTTATTGAAAACCGTGAAGTTACCTATTGTAGGACTTGTCGGATTATTCATGGTCTTTGGCGCAATGACAGGTTTAGCAGTCTAAAAGATTTATAGTAAGAAGTGAGCAAGTCGCTTGCTTCTTACTTTCGTCTTTCATAATTTAATCTACCTAGCACCCGCTATATAATTGGTAATTCCATCTCAAAGCTCATGCTCTCGAGTATTGACTTCTTAGTCAAATATCTCAGCCAAGTCATTCATCGTCCTTAAATCTTAAAATAGAGAGTATTCTCATCTCTCGCCTACCTCGTGATACGTTATCGAGTATCAAACCGCAGAAAAAAGACATCACCGCGATCAAAGCTATTGAGCTAGACAAAACAGCTGTAGGTAACCTTTCAACTAACCCTGTATCAACAAAGTCAACAATGACGGGGATACCCAAGATCAATGAAATAAAACCAAGCAATATCGAGAGAGAACCAAAGAAAAACATCGGCTTTACATCTCTCAATAAGAACAAGATAAAATTTAGAATCTTGAGACCATCGCTCAAGGTGTTCAGTTTGCTGGTAGTCCCTTCAGGTCTAGATTGGTATTGAGTCGAGACTTCTTTGATTGACATATTATGGTGTAACGCATGCACGGTGAGTTCTGTTTCTATTTGGAAGCCATCGCTGAAGATAGGTGCGGTTTTGACAAATCGATGGCTCATAATTCGATAACCAGAAAACACATCATTCAATTGCGCACTGAATGCTAAGTTAATCAGAGATGAAAACATCTTGTTCCCAAGGATATGTCCCTTGGGATAAGCCATTGAAGTTCGCTCGCGACTGCCAATGATCATATCGAGCTTTTCATTATTTAGTTGGTCGATCAGCTCGGGGCATATTGAGGCGTCATAAGTATCATCACCATCAGCCATCACATAGATATCGGCGTCGATATCAGAAAACATCCGCCTCACAACTTCCCCTTTACCTTGGCGCGGCTCATGTCGCACAATCGCCCCTGCTTGTAACGCCTCGTTGACCGTGTTGTCGGTTGAATTATTGTCATAAACATAAATGGATGCATCAGGTAAGGCTTGTTGAAAAGACGTGACCGTTTCACCAATGGCTCCGGCTTCGTTATAACATGGGAGTAATACTGCGACTTTCTGTTTATTCATGCTCACTCCTTACTTTAAAAACTCGATAACCATCCTCAATTCCATCATATGTAACGTCTAACCAAGCCGGAATATTATCCCCATGAAGTCTCCTAACTAAAGAGTCCTCGCTTCCAGAGTCCTTTAGGAGAGTTAAATGTGGGTCATTACCGATCAATATATAATCAACCTTTTTATCGACTATTTTGTTTCTTGCTAGAAGCATGTCCTCTTCTAACATCACTTCGATTAAAAATTGGTTACCCACAATATTTCTATGATAGGGCGCGGCGATTATATTGTTGTTCGTTTTGGCCAATACAGGTGCACCTGTTTCTATTCCTGAAAGAATTGTATGAGAGTTAATACCGTTATCTTTTAGCACCTTAAAGATGACCGGTAACTTATCGGTCTCATCAAGTTTGGTAGTCACTTCCTCTGCTGGAGACAAAACGAGAATGACAAACGCTAACACCAATGGAGTACCTGAGAAAATAATCAGCACTTTCAGTAGTGAATAACTAACGTATTCAGACACCTTAATTACAAAATATGCTTGGAAAGGTGCAGCCAAAACAAAACACAACCTCATCACTCTAATCTGCCAAAACATCGCAAGGGCTAAATTAAACATAAAAATGAGATACAAGATTGCACAGTGCGGGTTTTTATTTCGAAAGAATGGATACAACATTGCGGGAACTAATAGCAACAAATAATTATCCACTGAAAAAAAGCCATTCATTGCTATGTATGTAGCGACAGATTTAGCTTCGGCAACTTGGTCAAGCCAATACAGCTTTAGTATCGGTGGGTAATCAATAAACAAAGCACTAGTCAGTGAGGGGTAAAGAATAACAACCGGAAGTAAACACAACAAACCAAGAAAAACAAACAACAAAAACCTTTGAGTTAAGTTTTTTCTATTATCGTTCAATCGGTTGTAAGCATTGACAAACACCCAACCACTAAAAAAAAGAATGATGATAATAAATGAGATTTCATCATATTTAAAAGCAAAGAACTCATCATAAGGCCTATTTAATAAAACAGCACAAGCTCCAAAAATCGAACAAGTTACGTATAACTTAGAGACATAACTAAACCACTCGTCACGAACGAAGCAGTAATACACAGTATAAATAATTAAGAAAATCATAAACAACAAAACATTATCCATCCCAGTCCATAGAGATAGAGACACGAAAACGGCCTGAGCATACACTCGCCATGATTGCCTTAGGTTGTTGATAGAAGTCGGTGTTACTGATAAGAAGAGCGTTGCCAAAATAAGTTGAATATTATGATGGTCAATAGAACCAGGTAAGAAGTGTATTATCGCAGGAGAAAAAATAGCAAACATCGTGCTGATAAAGCGGTACTTAGCGCCTAAGAAACGTTCGCATAGGTAAAAGCACGATAATGCGAAGAACAATAAATAAAGCAAAGGGACAATAGAAATCGAGATAGTATAAGCAAGGCTATCATCAACCATAAATATCAATGGGAAAGCGACTGAAGAGAGCATTAGATCAGGAAATCGAGACCAATGAATAATAATACCGTCATCGGCATTAAAGTTACTCATTGGCTCTAGGTACCAATGACCATTCCTCATCCACTCCTGAAACTGAACAAAACGCATATAATCGTCATTGTCATTCAGGTTGAGTATTGAAATGCTCTCCCACTTATAAATAAATATAAAAATGGCACATACGAGCCAAATTACAGAAATAGCTATGATGTCTTTGTTAAAACTCTCACTTTTAGGCAATATGAATATCCTTTTCATTAAGCCAAAATCAATTCACTATTGTTCCATCTCTCTCACTTCCGCTAGTGCTCTGTTTAAGTTTTCATTTGCTACTTTGTAGTAAGATGATTTTTTATCGATAGCTTGCTGTAGATATGGAACCGCCTGATCAGGTTTTCCTTGTAAGATTAGGAAGTAGCCAACATTATTCAACGCTTCCGGGGCATCCATGTGCCTCATGAACACGTTGGTTGCCTTTTTAATATCCCCAGAGGCTAAATAAATAAGTGCTAGATTATTCTGAGCTTTTTCATTATTCGGTTCTAACTCTAAGGCTGAACGCGTGTATTGATACGCTTCCTTGTAGTTACCATACATGTAGTGGGAGTAGCCCATATTCAACAAAGCTTTGACTGAGCTTTTATCTATCGTCAGTGACTTTTTGAAGTACTCTTGTGCGATCTGATGCTTTCCGTCAACATCTTCCAGTACACCAATCCCCATATAAGCCAATGCTGGAGACATGCTGTCTACCTTCAAACTGGCCACTTCACTTTGGCTCAACGCTTGGTAGTTTTGGATAGTTTCGCTGCTTTTTAAACGAACTTGGTCTGAATTTATCGCTTTAAAGAAATAGCTTCGACCTTCATCGGTACGGCGTTGCTTGGTATACAAAACACCTAACTGCTCCAATACTTCGGTGTGGGCAGGATTAAAATCTAGCGCTGCTAGGTAAGCTTTCTCGGCCAACGCATAGTTACCGCGAGACGAATGTATTTGGCCAATAGTGAACAAGGTTTTATCGTGAAACTCTTTTTCAGGGAAGGACAAAGAGCGTATATATTCATATAAAGCCAAGTCTATATTGTTGTCTCGCAGAGCAATGTCACCGCGCATAATTGCTTCTTTTTCATTTAGCGGTGGATCATCACTAGTTAAAGAATCGATTGGTTTACCCGAATACAATTCTGCATCAAATTGATTGGTCGGCTCATCCGATGAAGCACAACCAAGTAACAAAATAGGCAACAGTAGTAGAAGAAACTTATTGTATAACATCATAAACTTGCTCCCGGCGCAGTTAATGCGTCCATTACGATCAATAGTCCTGGGCCAAGTGCGACAATGAAAAAGCAAGGCCAAATAAATATCAACATGGGGAATAACATCTTAGTCGGTATTTTTGCAGCAATTTCTTCAGCAGCTTGCTGACGTTTATCTCTAAAGTCTTCTGTATAATCACGGAGTGTTTGCGCTAAACTCCCCCCCATTCTCGACGCATGAGAAAGCAAAGAAACCAAACCTTCCAACTCGACTAAACCGGTTCGTTCGATAAGCTGCCTAAGCGCATCAGGCATGGTGACACCCGCTTGGATTTTAGCAAACACAGTCTCTAGTTCATCCGCTAGCTCCGGCTGAGAGACATAGAGCTCAGATGCGACACGTCCAAGGGCAGCATTAAAACCAAGCCCAGACTCGGTACACACAACAAGAAGATCAAGCGCATCAGGGACACCGTTTCTAATTTTTTTCTGACGCTCTTTTTGTAACTTACTCAGTACAATATTTGGCGTAAACGTTCCAAGAAAAACACAGGTCATGATGAGTAAGTTATTGTAGTCTCCACCCAACGATATGTAATAGACCATAAAAGCAGCGACGATACCTATTAAGCTAGATAAAACCTTCAACGCATAGAAAACTGATAATGAACTCTTCTCATGGAACCCAGCATGCATCAGCTTTTCTGAGTAAGTTTCATTATCCTTTTTGTTACCTTTACTTATAAAAGGGCTTAATGATTCAAGCGTATTTGAGAAATCATAGGGTTTGCGGCCACCAACACTTCCCTCTTCAGATATTTGTCTTAGCTTCTTGTCTAAAGGAGATCGAGCTCCTAAAAACAGAAACCCAACAGTCAATGTAAACAAGACAGTAGTGAGCAAAATCATCGCATAAATAACCACCTGAGAGCTGATCCCAAACTCTTCTAACATCTGCTTCCAGACTTCAATATTGAGTAGTTCCATAAGTTAAATCTCTATGCTGATGATCTTTTTAATCCACAAGGCCCCAATGGCCAAAAGAATAATACCGACACTGACCATCGATAAACCGCGTGGGTCTTTATAAAGTGGCTCGATATATTCGGGACTAGCCACCCGTAATGCGAAAAACAAACCAAAAGGGGATAATGTTAAGATCCATGCTGATAAGCGACTTTCAGCAGAGAGTGTTTTTACCTTCCTTTCCAGTTTAAAACGCGCTCTAAGTACTTCTGATACCTTTTGCAGATTCTCAGATAAATTACCCCCAGTCTCTTTTTGCAACATTACGGCACTAGAAAAAGCCAACATTGATACAGTGGGTACTCGCTCTGTCATCTGTAAAATCGCTAGACGTAAATCATAACCATAATTAAGTAAGTTATAGGTGTTCTTAAATTCGGTACCTATTGGGTCAGGAAGCTCTTCGCCAACCTCATTAAATGATTGAACGAGCGGTTGCCCTGCTTGTAAAGCACGTCGAATAATATCCAACGCCTCAGGAAGTTGTTCTTCAAATCGAGCCATTCGGTAAGTCACTCGGTTTTGCACAAACAAGTAAGCAATAACCCAAACGAAAATGAACGCCGCGACACTTATGAACCACACTTGGTTAGTCATTATCGATATCAATGAGAGCAATACAGCGCAAAGAGAAATAATCAGTAAGAATCGGCTTAATGCCACTTTCATACCTGCAAGTTCCAACATTTTTTTCAAGCCTGCGAAAAAAGAGATAACGATGAGCTTACGATCCAGCGGGGAGAGTTCTTTGTTATAGTGCTCTTTGAGTAATGACAAACTCTCTGCATCGATATTACGTTGCGTCTCTTTCAAGCGACGAGACAGCTCTTTATGCTTCGCTTTCTTACCTGCAGCAGGTAACAACAACGCTTGGGAAATAAAAAGTACTGCGATAAACAATAGGCCTAATGAAACGCTTACATTGTCCATAATCTCTCCTTAACCTTTGGTCTCACTAAAGAGCTCGAAAGGCAGATCGAGTCCACGTTTGACTAACTGGTCATGGTATTGAGGCACAACCCCCGTTGCTGTGAAATAACCGATAATATTGCCATCTTCATCAATACCTTTACGCTGAAAACGGAATATTTCAGACATCGTAATCACCTCACCTTCCATGCCGTTGATCTCTTGGATACTCACCATACGACGCTTACCATCTTCTTGGCGTTCCATTTGAACAACAAGGTGGATAGCCGAAGCTATTTGAGCTCGTAAGTTTTTGGTTGATATGTTCCACCCAGCCATCGAGAACATGTTTTCGACACGACTCAAGGCATCACGAGGGGTATTCGCGTGAATGGTGGCAAGTGAACCATCATGACCCGTGTTCATCGCCGCTAACATGTCAACGGCTTCGCTACCACGTACCTCCCCGACCACGATTCGATCAGGTCGCATACGTAAGGTATTTTTAACCAATTCGCGCTGACTGATTTCTCCTTTCCCTTCAAGGTTGGCAGGGCGGGTTTCTAAGCGAATGACATGAGGTTGTTGAAGTTGTAATTCCGCCGAGTCTTCTATGGTAATAATTCGTTGATCTCGAGGAATAAAGCCAGAAAAGATATTCAGTGTGGTTGTTTTCCCCGACCCTGTTCCTCCGGAGATTAAGATATTTAATTCACCTTTAACCGCAGCTTCGACAAACTTAGCCATCTGAGGAGACACTGAGTCATAGTCAATCAAGTTATCCATAGTCAAACGGTCAACAGCAAAGCGACGGATAGAAACGGAAGGACCATCAAGTGCGAGAGGCGGGATAATTGCGTTAACACGTGAACCATCAACTAAGCGCGCATCTACCATAGGTGACGCTTCATCTATGCGGCGCCCTACTTGGCTTACTATGCGGTCGATAATGTTTCTCAGATGGCGGTCATCAAGAAAGGTATAGGGCGTTTTTTCGAGTTTACCTCTTCGCTCAACGTAAACACTTTTTGGGCCGTTGACCAATATATCTGACACGGTTTGATCAGCTAATAAAGGCTCTAACGGACCAAGGCCAAAAACCTCATCTTCTATCTGCTTGATAACCCGCTTGCGCCCTTCCGCGCTCAATGCATGGCTACCATCTTCAGCCATTAACTGTACGATGGCTTCGTGTAAATCGAGCTTAGCGCGCTCTTTCTCCAAGCTAGAAAGTAACCCTAAATCTAGAGTCTCCAGCAGCTGCTTATGAAAGAAGTGTTTGATTGATAGCTCCTGCTCTAAAATCTTTCGAGCCTCATCAATCGCCTTCTCTTTTTCAACGCTCGCTTCCGTATTTCGAGAGTGACTAGACGCCTCAATATTGGATAAACGGTCAACAGGATTGGCATCTTCTGAATCATGCGAAATCTGTTCTATTTTTTTTTCAAACTCTGGATTTACATTTTTTCGTTTAAAGAACATCACAATCCCTCGTGTTTACTTTTCATCAACCCATTATGAAAACAACTTTTTCAGCCACCCTTTCTCTTCCTGTTCTGGTGGTGATAGAACATGAGACAAATCAATGATAGAGCGAGTAATAGAGCTTTTCTTTCTCGACTGAACTAACGGCTGCCCCAAGTTGGCACTCTCCAGCGCAACTTTAAAATCGTTAGGCATAAGATGGATATTGTGATTACCCACCGCCTGCTCTACATCTTTTAACTTAATTGAATGTCGCTTTTCATAACGGTTGAGAATGACCTCTATTGAGTCACTTTGTAAGCCATACTCAAACTTCAGAGACTTAATTAGTCGACTTGTGTTTTTTACTGACACTAGGCTCTGTTGTAAAACCAAAAGTACTTTCGTCGCAGGTGATATTGCTGATGCAAACACGTGGTCTAAGCCTCTAGACAGATCAATGATCACATAAGGGTAAAAACGACGCAGAATTGGAAGTAATCTGCCAATTTTCTGAGCCTGTTCGAAATCATCTGCGTTATTTTCATGCTTAAAGCTTAGAACATGCAGACCCGATTCATGTTTGTTTACCAATGACCCCAAAGACATTTCATCCAAATCATTAGAACTGTTGATCGCATCCGAAACACTATAAGTGGGAGTTATGTTCAAATAATCAGGTATCACGCCAAATTGAAGATCGATATCGAGCAAAAGTACTTCATTAGGATGTTGCGTGGCCATCTCAATGGCAGTATTTAACGCTAAGGTGGTTGCTCCCATCCCTCCTTTAGTGTTCAAAAACAAGATAAATTCTCCGTAACTGGCGTTCTCAAGCTTTTCAGAGGCCGTTTTCTTCAAGAGTGGTAGTAGGTCCGATAGGGTCACATTGTGAGACAAAAAATCTGAAGCGCCTAAACGCAGTGCGATTTTTAGTGACCCATTATCACTTTCATCACCGAGCACAACTAAAGACAAGTCCTTGTCTTCTAAAGACAAATCATACCCTTGCAACTCAACCATTTTTTGCGCCCAATTCCCGTGAGCTTCAACGAAAATAAGCTCTGGAACATCCGCACTTTTTAAGTATTCCTCACTCATTGCCGCAAGAGAAAACGACGTCACATGAACATTTCGGCATTTTTTTAGCTCTTGAGTCATATGCGAATGAAAGGCGTCAGTGCTGTAGACTAACCAAATCTTTAGATTCGTTCTTAAACGCGTCATATCCTTATCGTTTTCATTAGGCGTTATTTTGATCGCTTCCCCCATATATTCATCTCCTTTTAAATAACCGCTTATGGGCACCGATTTTTGATGTCTGTGCCAGCTTCAGCCCTTACCACCCCTAAGCTTTCTGCTGGCAGTATTGTTTCAAACGCAGGGGCTGCAAGAAATCCATTATTTCCTAGAAAGCTTAGGTTACTGATTAACTGAATGCCATAACCCGTAGCCCTAGCACGCACAAATTTAATGGTGCCAAATCCGGGATTAGTCTCGTAACCAGACGTGATTTCACTACCGCTCGCGTCTAAGTAAGCTACTTCTAAATTCGCATTAGTAAACCCAACAAGAGGAATATCATTCACCACCATTCCCGCAATATTATCTCTATCAAGGACGTAACAGACTGTCGCTAACCTAGCGGCCTTCCTCGTCGCCTCACTGACCATTTGTAGCGAAAATATATAGGCACCCAACGCTAAAATGAGAAAGAGCAGTAGAAAAATTAACGATGAGACTAAAGTGAATTCAATGATGGCAAGCCCTTTGACACGTCCTTTAAACCTTTTCATCACAGTACCCTCATCACCGAAGTGACACTTAACGGAATAGAAAAACTTGTGGCGGATAAAGGAATAGACAAAAACAACGGCACATAGTCATATGTCACGCTGACTCGTACATAGCTGTCAATAGAGGGTGGTGTTACCGTTACATCTGATGTCGTCAATGTAGATAACACTGCCGTCCCTACGCTGCTCTGGCCATAAACCACCACATTTTGAATCTCCAACGTTGGGGCAATAGTGCCACCTTTGGTATCGTAAACCTCACTAACAGCATATCGTGCGCCATTTTGTACAGATTTAGAGATAACATTGTAGTGAATCAAAATATTGCCAAGCTCGATCACCAACCCCAAAAAAAACAGTAACACAGGGGTCGCAATGACCATTTCTACAGCAGCAAAACCACGTTGATGTTTATTAGATAGTGTCATAATTACGACTCCCCGCTATCAGGATCCTTATACAAAACAATCCTGTAAGCTCCTTCGGTTGTCGACTGATTACTACTAGAGCCACCAGTAACACTGCAAGAATGTATAAACTCACCAAAAACGGCTGGTGTACCTGAGTTGTTCGTTGGTGCTTTTTGCAACAAGAAAAAGCAGCCAATTTTATTCACTGTAAAGTCGGTAGAGCCGCCACTTTTACCCGAACAGTCCACCATAGGTATAGGTAAAATACGACGCCAAGCAACACCATTAGATGCGCACCCAGAACCGCCACTTGCTATACAGGCATTGGTATCTAACTTATATTGAGCGTAATCGTAGCTATCATCGAAAGTGATCTCTCCGGTATTGGCATCAATCGTTATTTCATTGGTAGGTTCTGTGGTCACATAATCTGAAGGGTAATCAGATGCCGATAATCCACCGCCATAATCACCAAAACGAGTATTTAAGCCATCACCTGTCGGACCAACCGTGCCGCCAGGTTTGGTTGTGATATCTTCACCAATTTTAACTGGCTGATCATAACTACCACCTAAGCCTTCTTTGATAGTGTTACCACCAGAACCAAAGTCCAGCAGGTGATAATTACCATTACCCATTTCAGATAGACTACTGTCTCCAACCTTTAAGGCGTGAACGGTTCCAACTTCATAACCGAACACATTGGTTATCTCTTCACCGGTTTCGTCATGATAACCATCTTCATTAACATCATTATCAGAAGTACCATCACCAATACACACTCCAATTGGTACAACATTATTATAAGCGAGGCCTGAACTCGGTCCTGCGACAGCACTTGCCGATACCACTTTTTCAAGGCCAAACAGTTGAATAAAGAATTCGTCCATTTCTAGTGCATCTACGCGAACACGCACATAAACATCATCATTTGCACCAAAAGTTGCGCTGCCAGTAAAGTCCTGTGGATCATTGGAATAATCAATACCTATAGAAGCGGTAGAGAAATCAATTTCTTGGTTCCCAGTTGAAGCCGCCATGGCATTAAGTGCCGTACCCACTTCTGCGTCTACAGCGTCTTTATCTTTACTATTGTCTAATATGGTTGCGGCAGCCAGCGCTGCAGAGTCGACTGCATTTTGTAAGCGCGTTTTATTCACGACCATATGGTTTATGTCTACAGCTAGCGCTGAGACAGCTAGAAAAACCAACAAGGCAGCAGTAATCATCACCGCAACTAAGCCTTGTTGTTTTTTCGGGCTTTGTGATACTCGATACAACATGTGAGTACCTCCAGATTTAGTTAAAATCTTCTAAGATCTGGCTACTACTTCCGGACAGATCATTTTCACCTCTGCCTACATATCTGTCGTAACCAGTCTGCATCCGCTCCCCTGTACCATCAGGTACTTCGAGTAAATTCTCTTGGGTCGCATTAGGGTTATACGTTTGCTCTGTTTTCACCAGTGCGACTGAGTGCCCTAAACGAGCATCATTTGCACAGCCAACTAACACCATCACGAGAAAGACCATCATTATTCTAATCATATCTATCTCCTTATAAATCATGCCCAAATGAGCCTTCGCTACCACCATCGGTCGGTGATATATCCTGTGAAGCTTGAGACTGTTCTGAATCAGACTCAGACGGTTCAGCTATATAAGCGCTTCGACCCAATAAGTAATATTCCAAGTCATTAGGGTCAACAAAGGCATCAGTTGGTAACGTCACTTTCGTTCGATCAATAGGCTTTGCGAGTCGAGGAGTAACAAGAATAACGAGCTCTGTTTCACCAGATACATACTCTTGGCTATTGAAAAGCTGACCTAAAATCGGCACATCGCCAAAGCCTGGCATCTTGTTACTGATGTCCCTAACATTCTCACTCAACAACCCCGCAATACCGATGGTCTGACCGTCGGCTAACTCAAGCGTCGATGACGCACTTCTTCGTGTAATTGGAGGGATAAAGTAAGTCGCATTGGTAGTACCAGGATCAATCGTTAACGAGCTACTATTGGCAATTTCACTCACATCAACCGCTAAGTTTAGGTTGATTTTTTTGTCACTGAGTACCGTTGGGATGAACTTTAAACCCACACCATACTCTTTGTACTCAATCGTAATACCATCCTCATCAGGCACTGGAATTGGAAACTCCCCACCAGCTAAAAACTCAGCCTTAGAACCACTTAATGCGGTTAAGTTCGGTTCAGCCAATACCTTAGCGACCCCGTTTTGTTTTGCTACGTCCAGTGCGAAAGTAAACAATGTATTACTATCAATGAAAGAACCTAAAATGCCGTAATCGGTAGAGGTAGGAATATTGAAAATTGGGGTTGCACCTAACACACCAGCAGGGACTGAAGACGCCCCCCAAGAAAAGTCAGACCCACTGGTTTGGAAGAAGTGGAAGTTTGCATCAAACTTTCTCACCAAGCTTCTTTGCACCTCGGCAACCGTCACCTCTAACATGACTTGTTGAGCCCCGCCAATGGACATCAAATTGATAACACCGGTAGCAGCGGCTTGCTCGCTACCACTTTCATTTGATTTGTCAGCGGTTTGCCCAGATGAATACGTTTCTGCAATTCGCATCGCGACATTCATTTGTTGTTGATTACTCACCTGACCACTCAACAACAAACGATTCTGTGCGCTGTGGACTTCGATAGTTTCATCTGGAAGGAATTCATATAATTTAGCTTTGAGGCTATTAAGATCATGAGTAACCTCAATGTTAATAGACTCAATTAACCGACCTCGAGAGTCCCAAGCCATTAGGTTTGTCGCACCTAATTTTTTACCAATTAAAAACACTTCATTTGATTTTAAAATTACAATATCTAAAACTTCAGGATCACCAAGAGAAACCTTCGCCGCTTTTCCCGACAGCACGACATGCGTAGATTTATGATGTGGAACCGTGACTGTTTTTCCCGTTTGTAACGCCGCAACACTGGCCGTCGAAATACAAATCAGGCTCAAAACACACGCAATTAATATTCTCATATTTCACCTCAATCCTTGACGCGCACATTAGATGTTTCTGTACCTTTGATAATGGTGACACTCGGTCTAGGCACATATCGACGAACCACTTTTTTCTCAACTTCATGTGGGTTTCTCAAAGTCAGCTGAATATCGCCCTTGCTTTTAGCCGTGAGAAGTTTCTCTGCCTCTTTCGGCGTCATCTCAAGTGTTACCGCTCGTACAATAATCGGACTGTTTTCTTTCGTCTTAGCCGTTTGGTCGACAGCCAAAACCTTGATGTCTTTTAATACTGTTTGAGTCGTGGCAGAATTTTTTCCGTAAGAAACGGTATTGAGAATATCAACCTTGTTACCCGGTAATAAGAAACCCGCCACACCAATAACATCATCAACACGTATCGTTACCGCACGTTTATTTTCAGGGATAAGAGCTGCAAGCGTTGACCCTTCTCCTGGTACAGTAAATCGTAACTTGTGAAGCACCTCTCCCGCATAGACAGTATTCGCAACAACCTTGCCAATCAGCTCTGCTTTATCCGAGTAGTTATTTTCATTAATCCAATCAACTTCCATCAATCTGGTGGTTAAAAACTGATCCTCGATAATAGTTCCGGCTTCAATTTCTTGTGATGCCACCACGACTGGATGACGCTCCACAGTCTCAACTTCAACGGTTGGCTGAACTTGATCATCCATCCACTGCTTAGCAAAAAATACAGCCGCTAAGCCGAATACTACGGACAGTAAAAACAGTAGGAAAACTTGACTCTTATTCATTATTCTCTTCCTCGTGTCCATCAGAGGTAAAATAAACTTCCCATGCCATGGAAAGAATATCGAATGTGATAACAGGTGGTAGCTGCTCAAACGAAAGAATATCTTTGCTTATACCAACGAGATCTTTCGGTAAACATGGGAAAAGTGGCACCTTAAGCAGCGTGTGCATTTGAGACAAACGCTCAAAAAAACCGTCTTGAAGCTCGACCTCTTTATCAGCAACGACGCTCATCCATAAAGCTTCATAATCTCGCTGATTAAGTGGCTTGAATTCAATCTTGTAACCTAAACGACGTAAAAAGGCAGGATCGCTGATTTTCTTGGGATTTAGATTGGTAGAAAAGGCAAGAGTTAATACAAATGGCATCGTTATCTGCTGACCATTAGGCAGCGACAAATAGTCGAATGAGTACTCCATCGGTACAATCCAACGATTAAGAAGCGCATCCACCGGCATAGGCTGACGACCAAGGTCATCAATGATAAAAATCCCATTATTTGCCATCATTTGTACAGGTGCTAACCAAACACGACTGTTCTCAGAATGATTCACTTCAAGCATATCCATAGTCAGTTCTCCACCCACCTGAATATTCGGCCTTTCACAATTAAGCCAACGCTTGTCGTATTGATCTTTGAGGGAAATACTCTGATCGCTGCCGTTACTATCCAACGGTTTATGATGTTGTGCGGAAAATACCTTAATGATATTTCCTAATGCATAAACGGCATAAGGAATGAAAACCGACGTATGCAGCGCGTTGACAATGCGCGACGCTACAAATGTTTTACCAGTCCCAGCATGCCCATACAGCAACAAAGCTCGTCCCGAATTTATTGCTGGCCCCAATACCGAAATCATTTTGTCGACACCATATACATCATTCAGTGCTGCTTCGACATGTGGCCGAGTCACTAGCTCTGCTCTCAGGTCTTGCTGCTTTACCACATCACTATATTGGGTAAGTGAAACTGGTGCGGGACCTAAATAAGCATCACGTTTAAAGGCAAGATCAGCTTCTTCCAGCCCTTTCTCAGAAAGGGAGTAACGGACATGAC
The DNA here is from genome assembly GCF_000272105.2 of Vibrio splendidus 12E03. Taxonomy (GTDB): domain Bacteria; phylum Pseudomonadota; class Gammaproteobacteria; order Enterobacterales; family Vibrionaceae; genus Vibrio; species Vibrio splendidus_I. The sequence continues at coordinate 761 of NZ_AJZD02000215.1, read as the reverse complement.
TATGGGATACTGATGATAGAGAAATATCTGAGGTAGGCTGAAATACCTCAATTAACGACTTTTTCCTTAAAACGGCCAGAGCACTTTCCACAATATGGGTGACAACACACATATAATTAGAGAGTTCTAACACATCCGACTTAGGGTAAGCTGACAAATGCTTGAGTACGAGGTTTTCAATAACGACTTCAGGAACCCCCAACATATCAATAGATGTAGGAACCGCCGGGGCTGAAATTTGAGGCTTCAAAGTTGTTGGAGCAGTATGCCCTATAATATCCATATATTATTCCTCTCCACAAAGCTAACCAACAACAGGTTTAAGTAAAGTAGCTATACATCGCTAATCCCATAACAACAGAGGGTGCAAAAGGCATTGTCACCTTATTTGAATACCTAGCGTGCAAACTAGTACTTTCATTTGATACTGGTGCTACTCCACCAAGCACAATTAGCTTATTTTCAAAATAGCCTTTGATACTAAGACTGTTCGAGTTGGAAAAGTTATATAGCAAGTAGAAAGTCCCGATCACTCCAGCAGAAATTAAGATAAAGTACGATGCATCAAGTAATTGTCCCCACCCAAGATACATCCCTACAATACCTAATAGCTTCACATCTCCTGCAGACATAGCTCTTAAAAAATATAAGAGTAATCCAAAACAAAAAAACACCACGAATCCAACGAAGGACATTAAAAAAACATCAAAGGTGTAATTGCGGTTAAACATTGGCTTTGTTGCGTAATTCAGTGGAACTAA